>CAXBYZ010000014.1:0-17911 GCA_963980215.1 uncultured bacterium
CCCTCATTCAAGTACTCTTTCACTGCCACTTTTGCCGAAAACTTCTCATACTTATACAAGCCCTGCAACTTTACCAAAGAGACTTTCTTAATTTTTTTGTCTTTAAATAAGTGGTTTAAAAATATCTCCAAGCCAAAGCGAGTGGCTCGCATTTCTTTTAAATGGGGGAGTAAATCTTTTTTGTAATACACCCGCTCTCCAGTCAAGCGGGCAAATGGTGCCGGCACATACTTACCCTTCCTCAAACAACCCACCACTACTTCCACTCCATTCTTACCCATAGGTTCAAGCAATTTTTTAATATAATCATCATTAAAATTCACCAAGTCAGCATCGGTTAATAAAATTATTTCTCCAGAAGCCTTTCTCAACCCCTTAGCCACCGCCCAACCCTTCCCTTTATTTTTCTTTATAGAGATTAACTTAATTTTTGTAGCAAATTTTTTAAGAATCGCCAAAGAATCATCGCTTGAGCCATCGTCAATCACCACTACTTCATCAACTTGAGGATTACCAACCAACACCTCAACTACTCGCTTCACTGTTTTTTCTTCGTTAAAAACCGGCATTACCGCCGATACTATACTTCTCTTCCACATTTTTATTAGTTTATCATACGGTATAATCAATTTATGCAAATTGATCCAATCAAGCAATCAAAAAAAATCACCGACTTTATCAAAATCACTTTCACCTCTCAAGGGATAAATAAAGCAGTTATAGCTGTTTCTGGTGGTATTGACTCAGCCCTATCTTTAGCTTTAGCCACCAAAGCTTTGGGTAAAGAAAATATCTACACTTTAGAGCTACCCTACAAACGTCAATCTACGGAATTATCTAGCTTAATTATTACTCACTTAGATATCCCCCCAAACCAAAGGAAAATAATCAAACTCTCTAGAGCTGTAGACAAACTAGCCATCCAGCTTAACGCCAAGAAAAATCCACTTCGTTTTGGCAACATTCTGGCCCGAACTCGAATGATCTGCTTATTTGACCAAGCTAAGACAAATAAAGCCATGGTCATCGGCACCGAAAATAAGTCAGAAAAACTTTTAGGTTACTACACTAGGTTTGGTGATCAAGCCTCAGACCTTGACCCCATCAGCCACTTGTATAAAACTCAAGTTATTAAGCTAGCACAACACTTCAAGCTACCGCCAGCCATTCTTAAAGCTTTACCTTCTGCCGGTCTCTGGAAAGACCAAACCGACGAATCAGAGCTTGGTTTTTCTTACCAACAAGCTGATCCAATCTTAAATTTATTAGTCGATCAAAAATTTACTCCAAGCCAAGTAATTAGCCAAGGTCACGATAAATTATTAGTTGCCAAAATTTCAAAACGCCTAATCGCAATCGACTTTAAATCAAAAGTTCCTTATCATCTATAGTATGCCAATATCCGTCAAAAAAGCCTCAGGCCACTTTGAGCCATTCGATGAATCAAAGGTTAGAATTTCCCTCAAAAGAGCCGGGGCTAAACCAGATGTTATCGACAAAATTTTAGTTTCCCTCACCGGCCAACTTCACGATAACATGACCACCAAAGAGATCTACAAATTAGTTTTTGATCTCCTAAATCAGCACCAAACCGGTCAAGGTTATCGCTACTCGTTAAAAAACTCTCTTCTAAATCTCGGACCTTCAGGCTATCCTTTCGAGAACTTTATCGCTAGACTCTTAGACAAGCTTGGTTATCAAACCAAAACTCAAACTGTTATCCAAGGCCAATGTGTCTCTCACGAGATAGATATTATTGCCACAAAAGATGGCAAAAGTCACTTAATTGAGTGCAAATTCCACAACCACCAAGGTATAAAAACTAGAGTCAAAGAGGCTCTTTACACTCAAAGCCGATTCGAAGACCTAAAAAGTTTTGACTCAGTTTGGTTGGTTACCAATACTAGACTTACCGTCGATGCCATCAAGTACGGTACCTGCAAGGGTATGAACCTGCTTGCTTGGAACTACCCCAAAAAGGGGAGCCTAGAACAACTAATTGAACAAAATAATCTTCATCCACTAACTTGCCTCAACTTCCTCAACTCTCACGAGCTTCGCTTACTCTTTCAAAACGACCTAGTTCTATGCCAAGACTTGAAAAAATTAAAAGAAAAAGATCTTCAAGGTTTAGGTATAAACTCCAGTAAAGCCAAACAAATCAAAAACACCATCTCTCAACTTTATTTATAATTGTTATACCAAAACTACTCAAAAAAGATTTTAAACTTGCAACCTAATAACTTTTCACAGTATAGTTATTTATATAGTTAGGAGGTGAATTAATTCATGGATGACCAACAACAACCAGTAACTCCAGTTACTGATACTCCTGTAACTCCTCCAACTGATACTCCAATGACTCCTCCAGTTACACCAGTAACTGAAACACCAGTCGACGAGCCAGTCTTACCAGGAGACGCTCCAGTAGAACCAGTTGATGCTCCAGTTACACCAGTAACTGAAACACCAGCTCCAGAAGCTCCAGTAGTAACTCCTCCCACCGAGGAAGCTCCTGCAGTTTAACTCAATTTTTTGAAAAAACTTAACATTTTGGCAATTAATCCTGCCAAAATGTTTTGCTGTGCTATAATCACCTCTATATGATTAACCAATCAATTCTTGCCAAAGTTTGCAATACCGGTTCTGATACCGGCGGAGGGAGCGTGGATTAAATATATTTTTTAAATATTTAAAAACTCACAATCCCGATTCAATCGGGATTTTTTAATGCTAATATATGATAAATATGACTCGAGTCAACCAGATAAAAGAGAACATCAAGCACCGTGATCCCAAAACGGTTTACTATCTAGTGGTATTTTTACAAAGCCTAGTTATGTCTATGATGGCCACTAGCTATGTTTTGTTTCTTTACTCAAAGGGCTTAGATACTCTAGAAGCTAACTTAATTAACACTGTTTTCATGGTCGGAAACTTCATTTTCGAAGTTCCAACCGGAGTTTATGCCGACTACTTTGGTCGAAAAAAATCTATCATGCTTTTTTTCTTAGTTTGGGCCATCGGACACTTCATTTATTTCTACTCAAATTCTTTTTCAGGCTTTATCTTAGCTGAACTCATCGCCGCTCTTGGACTCACTTTCATTACCGGAGCCTTAGATGCTTGGGTTGTTGACGCCATTGGAGAAGGTGAGTATGTCGGTAAAATAGACTATGTTCTGTCTCAAGCTCAAGTTTATGGCAAAGTCGCCTATGTCATTGGTGGTTTACTTGGTGGTTATCTAGCTACCATAGATCTATCTATTCCATTCTTAGCTGAAGGCTTTATCTCACTTCTAGGCTTTATCTTTACCTGGGCTTATGTTCAAGAAGACTTCTCCAAACCAAAAACAATTAGTCTAAAAAGTGGTTTAAATGATACCAAGACTATAGTTAAAGACAGTCTTAGCTTTATCAAGCAACAACCAATCATCAAGTGGTTAATTGTTATCACCATGATTTCTTGGTTTGCTTTCCAACCATTAAATATGTTCTGGTCTCCAAGATTTACCAAACTGGGCAGCGTTGACACTGCTTCAATGGGTTGGGCCTGGGTAGTTATCTCCACAAGTATGATGTTTGGTAGTTACCTTATTAAACGCATGACTCAGTCAAAAAAGAGTTATCAAAAAATAGCTTACATAACTTTTTCACTTCTAGGCTTATCTATCATCGCTTCTGGGTGGTTAAATTTATTTTTCCCAGCCATCAGTTTCTTTGTCTTGCACGAGTTTGGTCGAGGTATGGAGAAACCATTTAAGTCAGCTTACTTAAATCGCTACATTCCTTCAGATAAAAGAGCTACCATACTCTCATTCAACGGCATGTTGGGTCGTCTTGCTGCCGCCCTTGGTTTAATTATCTTTGGCTTTTTAGCCAAATACATCAGCTTTAGTTCAACTTGGATCATTAGCGGTGTTCTTATTTTGTCTGTTATTCCAATATTCTATCGTTTAGGTAAGTATAAAAGTTAATTTTGGATCCTTGACATTCGGGTTTAATTAGTGATTAATTAGATTAATGTTTAGAGAAGTTAATCAATCCATCAAAGTCCAAGCTCAGTTTCAGTCAGGTCAGGTTAAACCCATTAACTTCACTTGGAATAACTCCACATTTTTAGTCAATAAAATTGTTTTTCAGCACACCCATCGACTCGGTCGTGCCACCCTATACTCTTTCTCAGTTTTCTCAAATCAAGTCACTTACGAGCTCCAATTTAACAATCAAACTTTAGTTTGGAAACTACTCAAACTCTATGAATCGCCAGATCCTTCATGTTGACCTAAATAGCTTCTTTGCTTCCGTTGAGCAGCAATCTTATCCCCACTTAAGAGGTAAGCCAGTCGGTATCTTAAAAGGAGTTGGTCGTAGTTGTGTTATTGCCTGTAGCAACGAAGCTAAAAAATACGGTCTAAAGGTAGGCATGAGTTTATCTCAGGTAAAATCTCTTTGCCCCAGTATAGTCTTGCTCCCTGCAGATTTTCCCAAGTACTCAAGCGTCACTCGTCGTTTTATTAATCTTTGTTCAAAGTACACAGATATCATGGAAGTTTTCTCTCTAGACGAAGTTTTTCTAGACGTCACTGCTACTTCCCATCTTTTTGGTAGCTCTTTACTTCTTTCTTACGATATCCAACAAAGACTTAAAGCAGAAATTGGTGATTGGATAGGTTGCTCTATCGGTATTGCCAAAAATAAATTACTAGCCAAAATTGCCTCTGGCATGGCCCCCAAGCGAAGTGTTTTTGTGGTCACTAAAGACAATCAAACCAATCTCTTGGCCACCGCCCCTTTTGACGAAGTTTGCGGTATTGGTTTTAGGCTCACCAAAAGATTAAAAAAACTAGGTATCACTTCCTTACCTCAAATCCTTTCTATTTCCAATCTTACTCTTAAAGCCGAGTTTGGACCTTTTTGGAGTAAGGAGTTAAAGAGAATTGCCAGCGGAGAAGACAACTCAGAGTTAATCACCGTCAAAGAATTACCAGATGCCAAATCCGTTTCTCGCACCTATACTCTCCACCAAAACACTTCTTCCTTAAGAGAAGTAAAAGTTTTAGTTAGAAACTTAGTCGAAGAAGCTTGCCTTAAATTAAGAAAGATGGGCCTAGTTGGTCGCCAATTTGGCTTAAGTCTTCGTGGTAATCACTTATCAAGTAGTGGCTACCTAACTACCAAGACTTTCACAGACGATAGTTATCATGTTTTCAATCAAATTAATAAAATACTTACTTCATTTAATCTCAATCACCCAGTTCGTTTTGCTGGTATCTGGATCTCCCTTTTAACTAGAAAAAACTATCTTCCCTTACCACTACTCCAAGAAGATATCACAAGAGATAGTCTCACCAAAGCTCTAGATAAAATCAATCATCTTTACGGCCCCCACACCGTTCATCCTGCTTCCATGATGTCATCAAAAATAATCAAACCAGAAGTCAATGGCTACTTAGGAGACAAACAATTCTATTTAAGGTTCCGAACCTTAAATTAAACATGATATATTAATAGTATGCCAAGCAAATATTACCATCGAAATTTCAAACCTCAACACAGTTACCATATCTATAATCGCGGTGCCTACAAAAACAGTATTTTCCTCGAGAAGTCAGACTATTTGATCTTTCTAGACATTCTTTCTTATTACCTTAAATTTCCAGAAGCCAGACACTACAACTATCAAAACATTGTTGATGAATTTAAGGTTCCGAACCTTAAATCTACAGTACATTTAGTTGCTTATTGTTTAATGCCAAATCACTTTCACTTAATCTTAAAACAACTTCCAATTGCCACCCCAAAAACTAACATATCAAATTTTATGAGACGTTTATCCATTACTTATGCTATGTATTTTCAGTCCAAATACAAACACACAGGGGCTCTCTTTGAAAGTAAATTTAAGAATGTTACTGTCGATTCAAAAGAACAACTACTCTATCTCTCTAAATATATTCATCTAAACCCCAAAAAATTAAGCAAAAAACTTTCTGCTTACATTTTTTCCTCCTACCCTGCTTATATTAATCAGGTTAAGCTACCAGAATGGCTTCATCCGGAATATGTATTACAGCTCCAGCAAAATTATAAAATATTTGTAGAGACTCAAATTAAAGTTGAAGAAGAAGCATCAATTTCAAAATTACTTCTAGATTAAATTTAAGGTTCCGAACCTTAAATTAAAAAACTGCTTGACACTCATATTTAAATCGTTATAGGATGACTATAGAAATTAATTTCCTGCCCAGAAATCTGGGCATTTTTAATGCCACGCTTTAAGTTATATGAAACGAGTTTGGCAGAACATAGTAATTTTAGTAATTTTTTTTGGGCTGCTTAACACAGTTTCAATAATTAAAGCGGCCTTCTCTACCAAGATCACTAGTCACAACAACACATTTTCTTTGGGCACTCTAGATCTTGACCTAAAAACCACTACCAACTCCAATCTAGTCTCACCTTTATTTAACCAAAACAACTTTAAACCCGGGGACTCAAATCTTCAGGATATAAGAATAAAAAAATCCGGCACCCTAGACTTCAAGTATAACTTTAACTTTACAAAAACTAGCGGTAACGACTTACTTTGCAATGCCCTAGAAGTTAAAGCAGATTTAAACAGCACTACTTACTACTCAGGTACTCTATCCAGTTTTACTCTCCCCACTTCATCAGTACATACAAGTGACAACGACTGGAGCTTAACTTTATCTTTAAATGATTCTAGTAAAAACATTCAAAATCTTGACTGTACCTTTGACATCACCGTTCAAGCTTACCAGCTAACTAGTGACTCAACTTGGGGGTTTACTAGCCAAGAATCATTCTCTAACACCGTTCATAGCGGAGACTGGACAGCGCCAGTTTCTACCACAGATCCATTAAGCACTTATCAAAACTCGACCACTTTCAATGTTCCTTTTACAGCCACAGACTCAGGTGGCTTAGTCGACACCATTGACCTATATGTTAGTTATCAATCAGGTTCATTTAGCAAGTACACTACTTACGACATAAATCCAGACTCTACTCCAGTTTCCGATTCTATCTCCTTCACTGCCACAAATGGTGATGGTCAGTATAATTTCTACACCATTGCCAAAGATGACTCAGGCAACACCGAGTCAGGTGTTGGTAAAACCACAGAATCACAAACTATCCTAGATACCACCAATCCAACCACTACTTTAAGTGTCTCTAGTGGACTAGTGGTCAACGAGACGGTGGTTAATGGAGGTTTTGAATCGAATTTATCCGGTTGGACCACCCAAGGAAAAGTTACTTATAAAACAGCCAACTCTGACACTTCTCCCTATGAAGGGGTAGGTATGGTAAAAATTGGTCACAACAACCCTACTTCTGGTAATGAGGTTTGGGAGAATAAATTAGCCCAACAACTCCAGCCCGGAGCAAAAAATTTAAGTTTTTACTACAACTTTTTTTCTTACGACTCAGGCTCTTACGATGATCCTGGTATGGTAGTTAGATTAAATGACTACAACGTTTTTTATCTCTCCGCCGATGACATCGATACCGCTAGTAGTCCAAATTCATCTGGCTGGACTCAGCTAAGTTTTGATATCTCTCAAATCAACGATCCAGTTCTAGAAATTATTTTTTACTCTGGTAACACCGAAGATGAGTACAATCAATCTTGGGTCTACATCGACAACATTTCTACGTCAGAAGCAGTCGCAGATAACACCACCGCTTTCACTCTCACCCCTACAGACAACCTAAGTGGAGTCACTAACAACACCTACTACAGCTTTGACTCGATCTCTTGGCATCAGGCTAACTCATTTAATCTATCTACTATTACTGGCGATACCTTAGTCTATTACTACTCAATTGATAACGCCGGTAACTCAGAGTCAATCAATACTCGTCGCCTTACCAAGGACGCCCAACCACCAAATACAATTATAGATCTATCTGTCTTTGTTTTTTCAAAGCACGAAATAGATCTAACCTGGACAGTCCCAAGCGATCTTCCAACCAACACCCCTCCCATCTCTTACGATATTCGTTACGCTCTAACTCCAATCACCACAGAACTAGAGTTTGATAACGCCTTTATAGTCCCAAATCCTCCCGCTCCTAGATTAGTCGGTTCTTCTCAATCATTCACTGTTTCAGGCTTAGATTCAGCCACCAACTACTTTTTTGCCATCAAGTCAGCCGATGCTGCTCTCAACTGGTCTGGGATCTCAAACACTGTTAGTGACACTACTTTAACTCACATTGCCGATCCTTGGGTTAATGTTGGAGATGTGGTTGTAAACGAGCTTATGTGGATGGGAACATCACTATCTAGTGAGGATGAGTTCTTGGAGCTGAAAAATCAAACTGACCAAGCTATTGACCTCTCTGGCTGGCAACTAACTAAATCAGTCAGCTCCACCGAGACCTTAATGTTAACCATCCCTGGGGGAGAAACCATTCCAGCCAACGGCTACTATCTAATCTCAAACTTTGATAAAACCAACTCAAACATTAATGTTGATCCGGATTTAGTTGATCCCAATCTAGATTTAGCAGACACCAACCTGCAAATTAATCTATACGATGCCGATTGGGAAACTTCTGGTTACCTAATCGATGTTGCAGACAACGCTTTGGGTGAACCAGCCGCCGGTCAGTTTGTTGCAGGTTTAAACTACTACTCAATGGAGCGAGACTCTTCTCCAGGAGACGGCACTTCTGCCAGTTCTTGGCACACAATTTTTGATGACTCTCCAGAAATGAAGAACTACTGGGATATTGGCTCTAGTGAAAAAGGTACTCCGGGAGGAAAAAATTTATCTCAAACCCAACCAGCCAACTCAACCATTACTTTAACTCTCAATTCAGACCATACCCAAGCCAGCTTTGCTCTAGAAAACATCAGTGATTTTACCTCACTTTCCTACACTCTTACCTACACTAGTTCAAGTGGCCCGCAGGGGATTATTGGTGCCAAAAACATAAACTCACCTACTCTCACACTAGGCAACCTTGTTCTTGGCACTTGTTCTTCCGGAGGCACTTGTACCTATCACCAAAACATAACTGATCTGAGGTTAGAAGTTACCCTCAATGGCCCCATTACCAGAACTTTAATTAAACAAATTAGTTTATGAAATTATCTAAAATATTTTTAACTATCTTAATATTTTTTACTTTCACCACCAAACTTTACGCTGCTGACTACACCATCACTTGTACCAACAAAACTTGTCAGACAAACGACACCACTATCTTCAACCAAACCAACCTAGCTCCACAAGACTCATTCTCAAAAACAGTAGAGATTAAAAACATCCACTCTAAAAACATAGACATCTCTCTTCACCCGATCTCCACTTCCTCAGCTACCATAATAGAAAAAATAGACATCACAGTTAATAACTCAAGCTCATCTTTATACTTTAATAACTCTCTAAAAGAATTTCTAAACTCAACCATTAACCTAAAAAACATCGGTGGCAAGTCATCTCAAACTTTCACTATCTCAGCATCTATGCAAAGAATGGATAACAGCTTTCAAGGTAAGGAAGTCAAGTTTGATCTAAGATTTGACTTTTCTCAACCAGAACCATCATCAGCTGGTACTTCAAATAATCAAACTGCTGCTACTTTTTATCCTTCAGAGATTAAAAAAATTATAGAAAAGTACTTAGGCAATAACTTCAGTGACATTCCAGAAGTTCTAGGAGAATCAACTCCACCAATTAATCCGCCAAACTCTTTTATCAAAACCATCAAAGAGTACTTAAGGTGGTGGCCTTGGCTACTTTTATTAATCCCTTTTATATACTGGATCTTACTCTTGTATAAAAGACGACGGGTCAGGTAGAATGATTTCATGATCAAAACACTCGCCCACCTGTTTACCCCCGGGTCTTCAAACAACTACAAAGCTAAATCTCTTCACGTCTCTTCATTAAGTGTTTTTATGCTGATCATTATTGTCAGTCAACTCACTTTTAGTCTTATTGGCAAAACCATTCCTGGCGTTCTTGGTCTAGCCTCTTCCATCACTACCGAGGAGCTAATCAAACTAACCAACCAAGAAAGAACAGAGAATGGTCTTGAAGAACTTACCCTAAACCCAGTTCTAGTAGACGCTGCTACCAAAAAAGCAGCTGACATGATCAACAAAAACTACTGGGCTCACACTTCCCCAGAAGGCAGAACTCCTTGGAGTTTTTTCAAAGAAGTTGATTATCAATATCTCTACGCAGGTGAAAATTTAGCTAGAGATTTTCAGGATTCAGACTCAGTTGTTAATGCCTGGATGAACTCTCCAACTCACAGAGATAATATCTTATCAAGTCGTTATAGAGAAATCGGCATTGTTGTTATTCACGACACCTTTCAGGGTCAAGAAACCACTTTGGTTGTCCAAATGTTTGGCACCACTCCAGCCTCAGCTACTTCCCAATCAGGCAACATCGGTCAAACCGCCGAAGCCGTTCTTGCCGAAATATCATCAAAGGAATCGCTAAGTTTAAGAGAAAAATTACCTCCATTAAGTTCATTTCAGTTAACCAAATCTGTTTCAATTAGTTTAACTTTAATTCTCCTCTTAGTTATTGCCCTAGATAGTCTTATCATTGCCAAAAAGAAGATCATCAGACTTTCCGGGCGAGGCTTGGCTCACTTGGTCTTTTTGGGTATACTGTTACTCTTGCTTGTAGTAATCCAACCCGGTTTAGTTTTATAAAATTATGAAAAAACCAGAACATCTATATAGTTACTTGCTTATAAGCCTGCTTTTGGGAGTCCTTGGATTTATTTTTTTTAAACTTCCTTTCTTAAGAATTATTACTTCAATTATCATGGGGACTACCTACTTTCTATGGGGGGTTGTCACTCACTATAAAGACAAAACCCTTCATCTCTCAATTGTTCTTGAGTATCTATCTATCAGCTTAATCTCAACTATTATATTAATCTTTTTAAGCCTTAGAGCTTAAATAAAAAGGAGACTATGAAAGGCATTATTTTAGCCGGAGGTAAAGGCTCAAGGCTTTATCCACTCACTCTTCCTACCAACAAACACTTACTACCTATCTACGATCAACCCATGATCTACTACCCCATCAAAACCATGGTTGACGCTGGTATTAAAAACATTCTCATTGTTACCGGAGATGTTCATGCCGGTCAATTCGTAAATGTATTAAAAAATGGAAAAGACCTAGGTGTCAATCATCTTGAATACGCATATCAGGAGGAAGGTTCAAGGGGAATTGCCGATGCCATTAAGTACAGTGAAGACTTTGCCGATGGTGAGGACATTGCCGTTATTTTAGGGGATAACACCACCGACGCCAACATAAAAAAATCAGTCAAAAAATTCAAAAATGGTGCTTGTATTTTTTTAAAAAAAGTTATCGATCCAGAAAGATTCGGTAATCCCCAATTTTTTGAAAAAAATCCTAAAAAAATAAAGATCATTATCGAAAAACCAACAACTCCTGTTTCTCCATATGCCGTTACCGGTCTTTATATTTATGACAGCCAAGTCTTTAAAATTATCAAAGGCCTAAAACCCTCAGCTAGGGGAGAGCTAGAAGTTACAGATATCAACAACGCTTACCTAAAAAAAGGTCAACTTCAATGGGAGGAGCTCAAAGGCTTTTGGTCAGATTCAGGCACTTTTCATAGCTTATATCGTTCCAGTCGTTACTGGGCCAAGAAAAAATTAGCTTCAAACTATGATGGAGTAGTCAACGGCACCATCCAACCATAATAACTCCCTTGACAATTCTCTACTTTGGGTTTAATTTGGTTATATGGCTCATCCTCCTTTACCGGATTTACTTCGACCCCAAAGCTTAAAAGACTTTATTGGTCAACCTCATTTAGTTGGTCCCCAAAAACCCATCACTCTGGCAATAAACAAAGATCAAGTTCACTCCATCATTTTCTGGGGGCCACCTGGCAGTGGCAAAACTACTTTAAGCAAAATTATTGCTAAGGAAACCAAGTCTCAATTTTTTGAAACTTCAGCCGTTTCTTCCGGCAAAGCCGATATCAAAGCCATTATCAAAGAAGCTCAAGCCCCGCTTTTAAAAACCAAAACCATTCTCTTTTTAGATGAGATTCATCGCTTCAATAAAGCTCAGCAAGATTTTCTCCTCCCTTATGTTGAAAACGGTACTATTACTCTAATCGGTGCCACTACCGAGAATCCTAGCTTTTCTGTTATCAGCCCCTTACTGTCTCGTTGTCAGGTTTTTGTTCTCGAACCATATTCCCAAAAAGAAATGACCAAGATAATCAATCAAGGTTTAAAGTATCTAAAAACCAAAGCATCCAAAACTGCTATCAATTTTCTCATCAATTTTTCCAATGGAGACGCCCGCCAAGCCCTTAACTTACTAGAAATCACCGCCCATCTATATAAAACCATTACCCTAAAAAATTTAAAAAATGCTCTCCAAAGTAAGTTCTTGCGCTACGATAAAACCGGCGACCAACATTACAACACTATTAGCTCATACTTGAAAAGTATGAGGGCTTCAAATGTTGACGCTTCCCTCTATTATCTTGCCCGTATGGTAGATAGTGGCGAAGATCCTCTTTTTATTGCCAGAAGAATGGTTATCTTTGCCAGTGAAGATGTGGCTTCACCTACGGCTTTAGTAGTTGCCAACGCCGTCTTTCAAGCCTGCCAGCAAATCGGTTATCCCGAATGTCAAGAAAACCTCGCCGCCGGCACTGTTTATCTAGCCAAAGCCGAGAAAGACCGCTCTGCTTACGACGCCTACATGAAAGCATTAGGAGATGTTAAAAAATATGGGAACCTACCCATTCCCTTAAATCTTCGCAATGCCCCGACCAAGTTAATGAAAGACCTAGATTACAGTAAGGGGTATGAGATGTATCCAGATAAAGATAAAAACCTTCTCCCTATCAAACTCAAAGGAAAAAAATATTATGTATAATGGTTTATAACTTTAATTAAAGGAGGTGAGTGTAAATGAAAAAATTCTTACTTGGCTTACTAGCCTTTGCAGTTATTGTTGGGCTTTCTCTTTCAAACACCTACAACAAATTAGTTACTAAAACTCAAAATGTTGACGGTCAATGGGCTCAAGTTGAAACTCAATATCAGCGTCGTTTCGATCTGATTCCCAATCTTGTGAACTCTGTCAAAGGAGCTTTCACTCAAGAGCAAGAAGTCTTTGGCGCTATTGCTGAAGCCAGAACCAGATACTCTGGTGCTCAATCAGTAGACGAAAAAGCCCAGGCAGCTACTCAAGTAGAGTCAGCTCTAGGTAGACTATTAGTTGTCATGGAAAACTACCCTCAACTCCAATCAAACACTACAGTTTTAGGGTTAATGGATGAACTCTCCGGCACCGAAAATAGAGTTAGTGTTGAAAGAAAAAGATTTAATGACGTAGTTAAAGATTACAACACCACCATTAAACGATTTCCAACCAATCTAATTGCCAGCATGTTCAACTTCGACGCTCGAGCTTTTTTTGAAGCTGTCGAAGCTGCAAAAGAAGCACCAGTTGTCGACCTTGATACAAAATAAGGAAAAAATATGAGAAAGTTTTTAACTGCAGTTATCCTGACTGTAGTCAGTTTGTCTGTATTAACTAAAGCAGTCCAAGCAAAAGATCATCCAAAACCAACCGGTTTTGTAAATGACTATGCCAAGATTTTATCTGCTAGTACCAAAGACTCACTTGAAGCCAAACTAGAGGAATTTAAAAACTCAACTTCAAATGAGATATCAATAGTTACTCTAAACTCACTTGAGGGAGACACTATAGAGAATGTTGCCGTTGAGATTTTCGAGCAATGGGGGATCGGCACCAAGAAAAACGACAACGGAGTTTTACTGGTCATTGCTCCCAACGAAAGAGAATTAAGAATAGAAGTCGGTTACGGTCTTGAGCCGGTCTTAACCGATGCTCGTGCCGGCACCATTATCCGCACTATCATTACTCCGGAGTTTAAAAAAGATAATTACGAAGCTGGAATTGTATCTGGAGTCAACGCTATTATAGAAGTTACTTCAAAAGATCCAACTCTATTTGACACTCAAACAACCACCAGCACCAGTAATTCATCTAAACTCGACGCTTTGATTTTTCTTGGCATGTCCTTAATTTATTTAAGCGCCTTCTTAGCCCGTTCTAAACGTTGGTGGCCGGGAGGCGTCATCGGGGTTATTCTTGGCTTAATTTTTATCTCCCTTACCGGCGGTATTATTCTTGGACTGCTTGGTCTCCTGCTAGATTTTCTCTTGTCTAAAAACTATAAAAAAAGAAAAAATCTCGGCCTACCTGTCTCTTGGTTATCGTCAATGGGAGGTTTCTCCAGTGGCAGATCTTCAGGTAGCTTTGGTGGTTTTGGCGGCGGCCGTTCCGGCGGCGGCGGCTCTTCAGGAAGTTGGTAAATAGTGTAAAATATAACTTATGAAACTACTTATTACCGGTGGAGCTGGTTTTATCGGTTCAAACTTTGTTCACTACTGGTTAGAGAATCATCCTCAAGATCAAGTCATTAACTTTGACTCCCTAACTTACGCTGGCAATCTAAATAACTTAACTCCAATTAAGGACAATCCAAACTACACTTTTGTAAAAGGAGACATTATCGACCCATCCGCAGTCAATCAAGCCATGAAGACAGTGGACATAGTAGTTCATTTTGCTGCAGAGAGTCATGTAGACCGTTCTATTACCGGCCCCTCTGTTTTTGTGACCACCAACGTTATTGGTACTCAAGTTTTACTAGAGTCTGCCTTAAAAAATAAAATTTCTAGATTCCACCATATCTCCACCGACGAAGTCTTTGGATCTTTAGAGTTAGGTTCAACAGAAAAATTCAGCGAAACTACTCAGTATCAACCAAACAGCCCTTACTCTGCTTCCAAAGCCGCCTCCGATCATCTGGTTAGGGCTTATCACCAGACTTTCGGTCTTCCCACGGTTATCACCAACTGCTCCAATAACTACGGCCCTTATCAGTTTCCAGAAAAATTAATTCCCCTAGTTATCACCAACTTGCTTGAAAATAAAAAAGTCCCAGTTTATGGAGATGGTAGCAATGTTAGGGATTGGCTCTATGTAGAAGATCACTGTAGAGCTATAGACCTAAGTATTGCCAAGGGAAAATTTGGAGAAACTTACTGTATTGGCGGTATGCAAAAAGATATCTCTAATCTTGAGTTAGTTAAAAAAATTATCAAACTCATGAATAAAGACGAATCTTCAATTGAGTTTGTTAAAGATCGACTCGGTCATGATAAAAGATATGCTGTTAATTACTCCAAAGCCACCAAAGATTTAGGTTACCAACCAGAGTTTGATCTAGACACCTACCTTGAAAAAACGATTAGCTGGTATCAAGATAATACATCTTGGTGGAAGGTAATAAAATATGTCCAATAAATCCACCATCATCGGCACCGGCCTTTCCGGCATGGTTGGTTCAAGACTAGTTGAGCTATATCAGGAAAAATATAACTTCGTTAATCTAGACATCACCACCAATGTTGATATTACCAAGCCAGATCAAGTCAACCAAGCCTTATCAGCTCACCAACCCACTACCGTTATTCATTTTGCTGCCTTTACCGATGTTTCCAAAGCCTACGAGCAAAAAGGGGATCAAGCCGGTTTGGTCTATCAAGTTAACGTTGTTGGTACCAAAAACATTGCCACCGCTTGTCATCAATTTGGTCATCGTCTCATTCACATCTCCACCGACTTTGTTTTCGATGGTCAAAAAAACCAAGCCTACACTGAGTTAGATGCCCCCAGCCCTATTGAGTGGTATGGTCAAACCAAGTACATGGCCGAGCAAGAAGTCTTAGCTTCTGGTTGTCACTCGGTTATAGCCCGTTTAGCCTTTCCTTTTAGAGCCAACTTTCCCTCCAAACTAGATCTAGTCAGAAATATTCTAGAAAAACTTAAAACCAACTCTCTTTATCCTATGTTTTCCGACCAAATTATCACTCCCACCTTTACTGATGATCTTTGCTTGGCCTTAGATATTTTTATTAGCAAAAAACCCACCGGTATCTACCACCTAGTCGGTAGTACCTCAATTTCTCCATACAAGTTAGCCCAAAAAATTTCCCAAATTTTTGCCATCAAGGCTGACATCAAACCCGGTAGCTTTAAAGAGTATCTAAAGAAAGACCCTCGCCCTCGCCAGCAATACATGACAATTAGCAATCAGAAATTAACCAAAGATTTTAACTTAAAGATGCAAACCCTAGACCAAGCCCTAGAAACTTTAAAATCCCAACTAAACTAAATCCGGTCGTACTTTTTTAGTTCTCTTGATCGATTCCTTTTTTCTCCATTCTTCAATCTCCTTATGATGACCAGACAATAATACTTCCGGCACTTTCATACCTTTGTAATCTGCCGGTCTGGTGTACTGTGGATACTCCAGCAAGTTACTCCCAAATGACTCATCTTTAATAGATTCCTCATTACCCAAAACCCCAGGCAACAGTCTTACAATTGAGTCCACCACTACCATCGTGGGAATCTCTCCGCCAGTCAAAACATAATCACCAATCGAGATCTCTTCATCCACCAAGCTTTCTCTTATCCTTTCATCAATCCCTTCATAATGTCCACAGATAAAAATAATATGATCAACTTCAGATAACTCCCTAGCCTTTTCTTGTTTATAGGGTTTTCCTTGTGGCGTTAAAAATATCACTCTAGGCCTTGTTGGTTCCGAACCATCAGCGGTCTGCACCCCGCGTTCGCGGGGGAAAGACGGTTCGGAACCTTGAGTTTTTTTAAGCTCCCTCACCGCTTTATCCAAAACCTCAACCATCATCACCATTCCAGCTCCACCGCCAAACGGTTTACCATCAACAGTTTTATGTTTATCTTTACTCCACTTTCTTAAGTTATGAATTTCTATCTCCACTTTATTTTTCTGAATAGCTCTTTTTATAATACTCTCCCCAAATGGTCCGGCAAACATATCTGGAAACAAAGTCAAAATATCTATTTTCATAAAGGGCTTTTAATATTTTTTAAACTAGGATTAGTTACCTTAGTATACACCTGAGTTGTCTTAATGCTTTTGTGTCCCAATAATTCTTGAACGTAGCGAATACTAACACCATTTTCAAGCAAATGAGTAGCAAAGCTGTGACGCAGTGAGTGAAATGTAGCTGGTTTTTTTATTCTAGCTATTTTCAAGGCATTTTTAAAAACCTTCTGAGCTGTATGGGTAGTTAACTTTCCACCCCTTTCACTTTCAAAGACAAACTGCCCACTTTCTTTATTCCTTATCAAATTCACTAAATTACCTTTAATAGATTCTGGAAAAATTGTTATTCGATCTTTTTTTCCTTTTCCAGCCTTGAGGTGAATAGTTAATTGAGCAAAGTCGATATCTTTTACTTTTAAAGTAACCACCTCATTTACCCTTAAGCCAGAGCCATAGGCTAAAGATAACATTAATTTATGTTTTAGATTACTCAAAGAATCAAAAATTAATTGTAGTTCCGTTCTCGACAAAATAACTGGCAATTTCTTACTTTTTCTAGAAAACTTTAACTTCATACTAACAGGTTGTTTTTCAACCTCACGATAAAAAAATCTAATTGCGTTCAAGTATAGATTTACAGTTTGGCCTGCATAATTTTTTTTATGCATTTGCAGTAAAAAAGACCGAATATTTTCAACATCCAAAATTTCAAAAGTATTCTTCTTATACCTAAAATATCTCCTCAAGGAATTAACATAACTATCTACAGTTTTTCGACTATAACCTCTTATAATTAACTCTCGCTCAGTTTTCTCAAGCCACTTTTGCATTATTTTTTATTTATTGCTATGATTACTTAATATTAAAGAATTAATCGTATAATACTCTATTTAAGAACATTATACACCAAACACTCTACATATACCGTAGTT
>CAXBYZ010000015.1:0-17776 GCA_963980215.1 uncultured bacterium
TTTGGACACCAAAAGCAAGAGAAGTGGATTGCTGATAACTTGGATAAGTTGAAGATAAAAGTGGCCATGGGGGTGGGTGGGAGTTTTGATTACTTGGTGAAACCTTGGCTTCGAGCGCCAAAAATGATTCAGAAGATGGGTTTTGAGTGGTTGTGGCGACTAATGCTACAACCCTGGAGGATAAAGAGACAGTTTGGGTTGCTTAAGTTTGTAGGATTGGTGTTGAAATGATAAAATATAAGTATTAAAAGTAAACTGCCACGTAAGTTCTATTCGTATTTTTGGGATGTGAATCCGAGGAAAATTAACCTTGAAGAGAAGCCAGTTTTTGTGATTAAAAGAGTATTGGAGTACGGTGAGACTGAGTCTGTAGATTGGTTAAAGCAAATCTATGGATTAAAAAAGATTAAGCATGCTTTATTAAAAACTAGAGATTTATCAAGAAAAACAGGTTTGTTTTGGGCTGGAGTATTGGGCCTAGAACAGAACGATCTACCATGTTTACAAATTCCTTATCATCGAACACCTTTCAAGGTTTAAAATTAATAGGTGATACAAAAATACTGGATTTTGCTTACTTAGCTGGAGGGACGGCATTAGCTTTATACTTTGGTCATAGAGAGTCTATTTGAAAGATCATTTCTCTATTGAGGAAATGATGAAGTTTTATGATCAGAAATATAAATGTTTGGAGCAAAAAAAGTATCACATTTTAAAAAGTTTAAGTTATTTTGAAGATGCTGAAGATGAAGAAATGCCAAAAATGTTAAAACCAATAGCTTGGGAAGATGTTAAAAATTATTTTATTAAAGAAGTCGGGAGGTTGGCGAAGGAGTGGGGATTGAATTAATATAAAATTTTGGTTATTCGGGAAATTTTCTGGTTGTGTTATATATAGTACTAGGTTAGTGGTATGAGTGAAAGTGCTTCAGGTGTCGATGAAGAAAAAAGATGATGATCTTAAAGTTTTGCTTAGTTTTGGATTCCAAGAAGCCAGAGGACGGCTTCTTTTTTGTAGCGACGGTCGCCACGGGAGTTGATGCGGATGGCGGGTAGTTTGCCTCGTTTACCCCAGCGTTTAATAGTGAGGGGTGAGACGCGGAGTAACTCGGCTACTTCACGGACAGTGAGTAGGTCTGGAAGATTATCTAGAGAGAGTTTATTTTTTACTGGTGCACTTTGAGTGGTAGAGTTTTGGTTTGATACTGTTTGATCTAACATATTTTGTTCAAAGGCAGTCTAATTAATATTTAACTAGCGTTAATATATCAAAATACTATGGAGTCTGTCAAGGAAATGGGTACAAAAAAACACCTCCGAGGTGCGCCGTGGGCGCAACCTTACCTCGGAGGTGGATAGTTTACTTTAATTCAACTTGAGCACCGGCGGCTTCTAATTTCTTCTTGGCTTCTTCGGCAACTTCTGCCTTGAAGGTTCCAACTTCTTTAGGAGCTGCTTCGGCTAAGTCTTTGGCTTCTTTTAGTCCAAGATCTTGGTTAATCTCTCTTAGAGCTTTAATAACACCAATCTTGTTGGCACCGGCGTCGGTTAAGACAACTTGGTACTCGGACTTCTCTTCTTTCTCTTCAGCGGCTTCGGCTGGAGCACCAGCGGCGGCAACAGCTACAGGAGCGGCTGCGGAAACGCCAAATTTATCTTCCAAAGCTTTAACTAACTCTGATAGTTCCAAAACTGTGAGTTTCTCGACTTGGTCAATGATAGTTTGAAGATTTTTGGAAACTTTAACGGTTTCTTTTTTGTCTTCAGCTTTAGTTTCTTTTACTTCTTTCTTTTGGTCAGTCATAGATTACTCACCACCTTTCTTGGTTTGGATCGCCTTAAGGGCGAAAACTAAATTACGTAGATTTCCAGATAGTACGTTGACAAAGCCAGTTAGTGGGGCTTTGATAGTGCCGACTGTGGTAGCCAGAAGCTCGATCTTGCTTGGGAGTTTGGCTAGGGCTTCGACTTGTTCTTTGTTGAGAGCATCTTTGTTTAGAAATCCGGCTTTAATTTCTGGGAGTTTGTTTTCTTTGGCAAACTCAGCTAATGCCTTGATAGGAGCGATCTCGTCTTCGTAGGCAAGCAGGGTAATGGTGGGGCCTGTAAAGGAGTCTAAAAGATCATTAACTGGATATTTTTCCTCTGTTACAGCTATTTTTAAGAGTGAGTTTTTAGTAACCACTAGTTCACCGCCAGCTTGTTTAACAATTCTTCTTAGGGTTTGTTGGAGGCCAACACTAAGACCACTGTAGTTGGCTAAGACAATAGATTTTGCTTTAGAGATCTTCTTGGTTAATTCTTGAACTTCTTGAATGTTTTTTTGGCTTGGCATAGATTTATAAAAAAAGCCCTCACAAGGAGAACATAGGTTTCCTCGGTAAGATTTAATAATTACTTACTGTCTTTAGAACAAGAGTGATTATATAATGGTGGGATGGATATAGTCAAGGTGGTAGATAAAAAGGTAGACTGGACTAGTCATGATGTGGTGGCTAAATTACGGGGTGAGTTGAGGAAAAAACATGGCGTGAAGATTAAGGTGGGTCATGGCGGGACTTTGGATCCGTTTGCTACCGGAGTGCTGTTGATTTTGATAGGTAAAGCTACCAAGAGATTTGAAGAGATTAAAGATTGGGAAAAAGAGTATGTGTTGGAGATTTTATTGGGGATAGAGACGGACACCGGGGACAGCACTGGAAAAGTGACAAAAAAATTCGAGGTTACGAACCTCGAAAAAAGTGAAGTGAAGCGAGTGCTAAAAAGCTTTGTAGGGGAGTTTGAGCAAGAGATTCCCAAGTACTCCGCCAAGAAGATAAAGGGCAAGAAGATGTATGAGTTAGCTAGAGTCGGCAAGAAGATGACCAAGCAAACCAAGATGGTTAAGATAACAAAGATAGAACTGCTCAGATTTAAGGTTCCGAACCTTAAATTGAGAGTGGAGTGTGGGAGTGGGACTTATATGAGGCAGTTGGCGGTGGATGTGGGCAAGAAACTTAATTTACCGGCACACGCCAAAGCTTTAAGAAGAACGAGGGTGGGTGAGTATAGTCTATAACTATATATTTA
This sequence comes from uncultured bacterium, assembly GCA_963980215.1. Taxonomy (GTDB): domain Bacteria; phylum Patescibacteriota; class Microgenomatia; order UBA1400; family CG1-02-47-37; genus CAXBYZ01. The sequence goes on from CAXBYZ010000015.1 coordinate 3,070, forward strand.
AGGTTCGGAACCTTAAATCACTTGATTTTGAGTTTGATGCTGGGGCTCATGGAGGAGCAGAGGTAGACGGAGGCGAGGTTTTTTAGCTTGATAGTATTGATAGCTGATTTAACGTTTTCTTCAAGCTGTTTATTCGTAAAGCTTAGCTTGCCAATAACTAGGTGAAGAATGGGGGCTTTGGCTTCGGATTTGTATCTGGTGGCGCCAGCTGCTAGCTTTTTTTTAATCTCTTCTGGTTTGTCTGAAATAGTGCCAGATTTTGGATTTGGCATTAAACCCTTAGGTCCTAGAAGTTTGGCAAATTTGGCTAGTTTAGGCATCATTGCGGGAGTGGCAACTAGGACGTCAAAGTCGATGGTGCCATCTTTTAGTTTACCTAAAGTTTTGTCGGTAGCGATCTCGACTTTTTGAGATTTACCAGTACCGTGAGGTAAGTTTAGTTCTCCAGAAATTCGGTCTTCGGTTAAGTTGCAGTGAAGCTCAACAGAGGCGTTAAACTTAACTTTTGACACTTTTCTTAGTAACTCTAGAGCTTCATCAGTTTTGTAAAAATGGGCTTTGTCGATTAGTTTTCTAGTTTTTTTGTATTGTTTTGATCGAGCGTGTTTAGTGCGTTCTTTGGTATTTTTGCTTTTTTTGGTTTCTGTTTCTTCCGCAGGTGCTTCAACTTTTTCTCCTTGTTCATTCACTTGCATGACTGGAATAGCCTTAACTACCTCTTTCTCTTTAGTTTTGGTTAGTTTTTGACTCCTAGTTCCAGAAGCTTTTAGTTTTGGTGAATCGGACTGGGATAAATCTAGGAGTGCGATTTTTTTCTTACCCATTGATCTTTACTCCCATGGATCTAAGTGATCCGGCTACTATTTTTTTGGCGGCCTCAACATCATTGGCGTTAAGGTCGTCCATTTTTTCTTTGGCAATTGACTCTACTTGAGCGTCCGTGATGGTAGCTACAGTTTCTCTGCCTGGAGTTTCGGAGCCTTTTTTAAGATTTAGCTCTTTTTTGATAAACTCGCTAACGGGAGGTTTTTTGAGTTCAAAAGTGAATGATCTATCTTCGTAGATGGTGACCACAGCTGGGATAATCCCCTGCATTTGTTTAGTTTTTTCGTTGTAGGAATTACAAAAATCCATGATAGCCACACCGTGTTGACCAAGAGCTGGTCCAATCGGTGGGGCCGGATTAGCTTTACCAGCGGGAATGTTTAGTTTTAAGACGATCTTGACTGTTTTTGCCATAAAAATATCCTTGCACAGCAAGGATTAATTAAGTTTCGGTCAGTAATTTCTTCTAACCTTCCTCGCTGTGAACGAAGTAAGAGGAAGTATAACTTAAATTTTTTGGACTTGCAAGAAGTCGAGTTCGACTGGAGTTTCTCTACCAAAGATGGAGACTAGGACTTTGATTTTGCCACGCTCGTCATCTAGGGACTCGACTGAACCGAGGAAATCTGCAAAGGGACCTTCAATAATCTTGACAGCTTCACCCACGCTAAAGGTGGTTTTATACTTTGGAGCTTCCATCTGCATGAACTTCATGATGTTCTTTACTTCTGGGGCTGGGAGCGGGGTTGGTTTGTTGCCGACACCAACAAAGCCGGTAACACCCTGGGTGGTGCGGACAGCTAGCCAAGAGTCGTCGGTTAGAACCAGTTTGACTAACATGTAGCCAGGGAAGAGCTTTTCTTTAATAGAGTGCTTCTCACCTTTTTTGATTTGAATTTTGTTTTGAGTGGGGATGAGGATTTCTAGAATGAAGTCGGTAAGGTTCATGCTTTCGGCCCTTTGCTTTAGACCGGCTGCTACCTTTTGTTCGTGTCCAGAGTAGGTGTGAACAACAAACCAGTTAGCATTTTTTTGCTCATCTGGGTTGATAACTACGTGGTTTTCGGCTTGGGCTTTTTTGGCATCTGCCTCTTCTTGTTCCTTGACGATATCTCTTTTTTCCTCTTTTAGTTCTTCCTTTAGATCCTTTTTTACTAGAGGTAGGTCTGTCTTTGGTTTGGTTTGTGATTTGGTTTTTTTGCTCATATGTTTACTGGATGATTAGTCCAATTAAGTTGGTAAAAAGTAGGTCGAGGCCACCGATGAGAAGACCAGTTACCAAGCTGACACCAATAACTACTCCGGTCATCTTGATAACCTGATTTTTAGTAGGCCAAATAACTTTCTTTAACTCGACAACTGACTCTTTCAAGTATTGTCTTGGTGAAGTTCCTTTTTGATTGTTAAGCTTCCCGCCCTTGGGCGAGTCGACGGCTGATTTTACCATGATAGGGGTTATTATGCCATAGACTGTGTTATACTTAAAGTCTGAAAAAGGAGGATAGATGAAAAGTAAGAGAAAAGTAACAAAAGCAGTGATACCAGCAGCGGGGTTTGGGACTAGATTTTTACCACAAACAAAGGCAATGCCAAAAGAGATGTTGCCAGTGGTAGATAAACCGGTAATTCAGTATGTGGTGGAAGAGTGTATTGCTTCAGGAATTACCGATATTATTTTAGTAACGGGTTATCATAAAAGGAGTATTGAAGACCATTTTGACAAACCGTCTCGAGAATTGGTTGAACTATTGGAGCAAGCAGGTGAGAGTAAGCGAAAGTATTTGGAGGCGGTAAATGATATCTACACCCAAGCCAACTTTATATATATTCGCCAAAAAGGCGGTTATGGCAATGCTACTCCAGTAAAGGAAGCGGCTAGTATTATTGGCAACGAACCGTTTGCGGTTTTGTGGGGAGATGAGTTTATTTATTCTGATGTAAAACCAAGATTAAAGCAGTGCTTGGAAGTGTTTGAAGAGTATGGTGATCCGGTTATTTCGGGAGTGAAAATCGAGAAGAAAGAGGATCTGGCTCGTTATGGTATTGCAGATTTAGAACATGTAAAAGGAAGGGTGAGTAAGATAAAAAAGATTGTAGAGAAGCCAGATCCAGACAAAGCTCCAAGTAATATTGCTACTCATGGTTGCTATATTTTAACCCCGGATATTTTTGAAGTGTTAGAGAACCAAAAGACCGGTACGGGTGGTGAGTATTACTTGCCTGAAGCGATTGATGATTTAAGAAAAAAAGGTAGAACCATCTATGCTTGCGAGATTGAGGGAGGCAAGTACTATGATACAGGTAACAAGATGGAGTACATGAAGACGGTGGTGGAGTTTGCTTTAAGACATCCGGATATTAACGGAGAGTTTAAGGCTTATTTAAAGAGCTTGGATTTAAAGTAAGATGCGCAAACTTGGGGCTCATGTATCTACAGCAGGAGGAATAGATAAGGCAATTGAAAGAGTGGTTGCTATTGGGGGTAATGTAGCTCAAATATTTTCTAGTAGTCCTCGAATGTGGTTTGCCGGGATGCCGGATAAGTCTGTGACGGATAATTATGTCAAGTTGGCAACAGAACAGGGTGTGGTAGGAACGTACATTCATGCTAAGTACTTGATAAATCTAGCTAGTCCTAAGATAGAGTTGATTGAGAAGTCTATGGCGAGTTTAAAGTATGACTTGAAAGTGGGGGAGATGATAAAGGCAGAAGGAGTGATTGTTCATTTAGGTAGTCATTTAGGGGCTGGATTTGAGGCGGTGAAAGATCAGCTGGTCAAACACATAAAAAAGGTGATAAATGAAAGTCCGGGACAAGTTGAGTTTATTATTGAGAACTCAGCTGGTCAAAAGGGTAAAATTGCTTCTCAATTAAGTGAGATTAGGTTTTTACTGGAGTCTGTTAAGAGTGATCGATTGAGCTGGTGTTTAGACTCATGTCATGCCTGGGCGGCGGGGTATAGTTTGGGGGAAAATTCGGGAAATAGCCTGATCGGGAATGATATAGTTGAAGAGGCTGAAAAGTTAGGTATTTTAGACAAGTTGAAGGTGATTCACCTGAATGATTCGCGAGATGAATTTGGTTCGGGGCGGGATCGGCATGATAACTTAGGAGCGGGTTTGATGGGAGAAAAAGTAGTGGCTAGTTATGTTAATCATCCTGAACTGTCTCATCTACCGATTATCTTGGAAGTTCCGGGATTTGATGGAAAGGGTCCGGATAAGAAGAATTTGGAGATATTAAAATCATGGATAGAGTAAAAAATTCCAAGATCGGAACTTGGAAAATATGCGGAGGGTTGGTGTTGGTGTTTGGTTTGGTGATCTTGATATGGCGATTTTGGCCAAAGGATAAACAGGTTTATTTATCTCCGGAGGCACCGTGGCTGCAGATTGAGAAACCGTTGGAGAAGTATGCTTTTGAGAATTTGCGAAAGCGAGCTTTTGGAGGAAGTGAGATTAAGAAAGAGGAGTTGTTATACAAGACAAATAGTTATGAGGCTTGGCTCTTTAGTTATTTGGTTGATGGCAAGAAAGTCACCGGTCAGTTGAATCAGCCTGTAGGTGGGTCAGTCCCTTTTGGTCGAGACGGGTGGCCAGTAGTGGTGATGCTTCGAGGATTTGTAGATCAAGAAATTTATGAGACTGGAGTGGGGACTAAGAATGGGGCTAGTTACTTTGCTAGTAATGGTTATATGACTCTAGCTCCTGATTTTTTGGGATTTGGTGAGAGTGATATGCCCCCGAATAATGTGTTTGAGGAGAGATTTTTAAGACCGGTGCAGGTTTTGGAGTTGTTAGCTTCAATTAAAAATATGGAAGGGGTAGATCCAACTGATATTCAGATCTGGGCCCATAGTAATGGGGGTCAGTTAGCTTTATCTGTTTTGGAGATTAGTGGAGCTGATTACCCTACCAGTTTGTGGGCGCCAGTGAGTAAACCTTTTCCCTACTCGATTCTTTATTTTACCGATGAGTTTGATGATGAGGGTAAGGCGTTAAGGAAAGTCTTGGCTGGGTTAGAGGTTCAGTACAATGTAGATGATTTTGATATCACCAAGCACTATGATTTGATCAAGGCACCGATACAGATTCACCAGGGGAATAGGGATGATGCGGTACCGCTAGAATGGTCTAGGGAGTTGGAGAGTGATTTAAAGAAATTGGAGAAGCAAGTGGAGCTGTTTGTTTATGATGGGGCGGATCATAACTTGGTGGGAGGCTGGGATGTGGCAATGAGGCGAAGTTTGGAGTGGTTTGGGAAGTAGCACATACTGGTTCGGAACCAGTATGTGAAATTATTCTAAGATAAGAGGTTCGATTTTTTTGGCATCAGCGTCGGTAGGTTTGGATATAAAAAAGTGGTAATAATTTTTTGTTAATTTATACACATATTCAGGATAAAGCCAATCAACTGGTTCTACTTCTTTTAAGTACTGAGGTAGAGAGGAATAGGGATATTTTTTGATATTTTTGACCAGTTTATTTGGATTTTGGTGAATGTATTTTGATAGATAAAGGAGTTGCTCATTAGAGTCAACTACAACATTTTTATACTTACCTTCAAATAATGTTCCCGCGTGTTTGTACTTGTATTGAAAGTGCATAGCATAAGTGATTGATACCCTACGCATTAGGTTTGAAATATTAGTGTGTTTGGTGGCTGATGGAAGTTGTTTGAGAATAAGATGAAAGTGGTTTGGCATTAAACAATAAGCTACTAATCTAACAGAGTCTACATACTGGTTCGGAACCAGTATGTGTGGTTGTTTTACAGTTTTATGGTAGGACAGTTTTTTAGCTTTGGGGTACTTAAGATAATAGGCGAGGATTCCCAAAAAATCTTCATAATCATCTTTATCATGGAAGATCTTATGTTTATAGGCACCTCGATTAAAAATATGGTAAAAATATTGAGGTCTAAAGTTTCTATTGTAATAGATACTAGGCATTACTAATAGTATAGCACATACTGGTTCGGAACCAGTAGGTGTTACTTTTTTGAAAGAATCTTTTTTCGAAGGCGAAGGTGTTTGGGAGTGACTTCGAGGAGTTCGTCGGAAGCTAAAAAGTTTAGGCATTGTTCCAAAGAGAGTCTTACGGCTGGGGCGATCTTTAAAGCCATGTCTGCTGAGGCGGCCCGCATGTTAGTTAGTTTTTTGCCCTTACAGATATTGATCCATAAGTCTTCTGATCGTGAGTTTTGACCGACGATCATCCCTTGGTAAACTTGCTCTCCTGGTTCCACAAAAGTAATGCCCCTTTGCTGGATGTGTTCAATACTGTAAGCTAAGGCTTGGCCGGGTTCGGTGGAGACCAAACTACCGTTTCTTTGAAGATCGGCAACTTGGGTTTTTGGATGGTATTTATCAAATTGGGAAGAGATGACGGCGGCACCGGAGGTTTTGGTCATTAACTCACTTCGAAGACCAATCAGATTTCTAGTGGAGATTTTGTAGTGGAGACGGACACCGGTGGATAAGTTTTGCATGTTGACCATCTCGGCTTTGCGAAGACTTAGACTGTTAATGATCACTCCGGTTTGGGTTTCAGGGACTTCGATGGTGAGGTCTTCCCAAGGTTCACAGATTTTATCGTCAATGGTTTTAAAAATCACTTCGGGTTTGGCGACGGAGAATTCATAGCCTTCACGTCTCATGGTTTCGATTAAGATAGATAGATGAAGTTCGCCTCGGCCAGCTACAGTAAAACTTTCTGAGTTGGTGCCGGAGGGGAGTCTTAAACCGACGTTGGTTTCTAGCTCTTTTTCTAGTCTTTGTTTGAGTTGTCTTGAAGTATTGAACTTTCCATCTTGGCCAACCAAAGGGGAGTTGCTAGGCGAGAGTTGAATTTGAATGGTTGGTTCGGCGATTTCTAATGAAGGGAGGCCTTGTTGGTGATCTAAACTAGTAAGAGTGTCCCCGATCTTGACATTACTAAACCCAGCTACCGAGACAATGTCCCCGGCTTGAGTTTGAGTGATTTGGGTTTGTTTTAGGCCGTTAAAGCTAAAGAGGTACTCGACTCGACCTTGGCCAATTTTTTTGGAGCTTCTGATAATAGCTAGAGGATCGTTGATCTTAGTAAGGCCACGACTAACCTTTCCAATGACCAAAGTACCTTTGTGGTCATCGTGATCCAGGGTAATGGCTTGGAGTTGGAAACCTTCACCAGAGTTAATAGCTGGAGCGGGGATGGTGTTTATGATGGCATTAAAAAGTGGCTCTAGATTAGTGCTATCAATTAACTTTAAGGAGTTGTCTGGATTGAGGGTGGTTTTCAAGCCAACAATGCCTTGGCGACCAACAGCGTATAGCACCGGGAAGTTGAGTTGTTCTTCTTTGGTGGCCAGATCCAAAAAGAGGTCGTTGATTTCTTCCAAGACTTCCTTTGAGCGTTGATCTTTGCGGTCAATTTTGTTGATGATGACAACAGGGGTGAGGCCGATTTTTAGAGCCAAAGAGAGGACATATCTGGTTTGGGATAAAACCCCTTCGGCAGCGTCAACCAAAAGTAAGCAACCATCAGCCATGTTCAAGACTCGTTCGACTTCACCGGAGAAATCGGCATGGCCGGGAGTATCCAAGATGTTGATTTTGTGGTCGTGCCAAAGAACGGCGGTGTTTTTGGAAAGAATGGTAACTCCCCGCTCCCTTTCTAAGTCATTGCTGTCCATGATAGTGGTTTGGGTCATTTCGGACTGGTGAGCGGCAAAGGTGTGGGACTGCTTTAATAAGTGATCGACTAAGGTGGTTTTGCCATGATCGACGTGAGCAATGATGGCGATGTTTCTGATATTTTTGGAATCCATAAAAAATAGGGGCGCTAACCCCTAACAAATTAACTCTGTGTATTATATGTCTGATGAGGGAGATAGGCAAGAGTGGAGGGTTGAATGGTTAATTAACTACATTAATCGGTTTGTGTTCAAGACAAGATTTGATGACATTGAGGAGCTCTTGACCTAATCTGTCTGATGCTTCTGCGGTATTGTAGGCAATGTGAGGTGTGGCCACTACATTACTGAGTGAGGTAAATCTATTGATGTTTTGATTTGGTTTGATTATGGTTTCATCTTGTGGAAAAGTGTCGATACCGGCACCGGCTATTTTTTTGTTTTTTAAGGCTTTAAATAGAGCGTTTTGATCTACGACTAAACCCCTAGCCACATTAATAATGTAGGCAGTTTTTTTCATTAAATCTAGCTGTTCTTGACCTAAGATATTTTGTGTTTTTTGGTTTAAAGGTAGACACATTACCAAGAAATCTGCTTGTTTGAGCAAAATGGATGTTTCTTTTTTTGAGGTAGAGCTGTTAATAAAAGCAGTCTTCATGTTCAAACCTTTAGCTAGCTGTATGATTTTTTTACCCACACGGCCATATCCATACGTTACTAGCAATTTACCGCCAAGCTCGGTGCCGGTAAATTGAGCTGAGTTGTACTGACCATTTAGTATTGAGTTGTTGGCGCTAGAGATCATTCTGGTGACAGAGAACAAGAGGCCAATAGCGTGTTCGGCTACGGCATTACTGTTGTGAGTGGGACAGTTTAGAACCTTAACTCCGTTGGTTGTGGCAGATTTGATGTCAATCCAGTCGTAGCCGGAGGCAGGGGAGATAATGTACCTTAATTTTGGAGATTTAGTGATGATTTTTTTGGTGATATCAATGAAGTTAGCAGTAATGATGTCTGCATCTTTGATTCGCAAGATGATGTCTTGGCTTTTGTTTTTGGTATCTTGGTAGTGTGAAAAATTTCCAAGCTTAGAGACAGCGTCAATGGTGCTGTTTGGTAGATTAATTTTGTCTGGAATTACTATATTCATGGTGGATACTTTACAAGGTATTAATACAAATGTTAAACTGGTGTCAAGTATGGTGGACAAAAGTGACATAACACTAAATTTAAATAGGCTTGGATTATCAAAGAATGAGGTTACTCTCTATTTGACACTGATTGGCGTGGAGGCAGATACAGTGTTGGAACTGAGCAAGAAAACTAGTATTTCAAGGAGTACGGTCTACAACACAGTTAAGTCGTTGGTGGCTAAAGGTTTTGCGGAGTGGATTGTTGAGCAACACAGAAAAAAGGTGCGAGTGGTGCGACCAAGTCAACTTGATTTTATAGTTAATGAAAAGAAGAATGAGTTTTTAGTGGCAAAATCTTCTATTGGTGAGTTGCAGACCATGATAAGTGACCAAGCATCTAGATCTGCCCAGACTCAAGTAAGGTATTATCAGGGTAAGGCGGGCATGAAGCAGATGTTGTGGAACTCTCTTAAAGCCAAGAAAGTGATTGGTTACTCTGAATTTGGAAGGATCGATATTGTGGGGCAAAAGTTTTACGATGACTATGTGACAGAGTTTAGAAAGAGGAAAATTACAGATGCGGCAATTACAAATGAAGATGGTCGTGACTATATAAAAAAGTATGTTATACCTAAGACTGGGAACCACCAACTAGGTATAACTGGCATTAGGTATATCAAGAAGTCGATTTATCATGTATCTGGAGATCACTCGATATACAATAATGTTTACGCCATGAGCTACTGGAATCATGGTGAGATTGTGGGGGTTGAGATAGAGAACGAAGAGCTTGTAAAACTACACACAAGTATTTTTAATATTCTTTGGGGAATAGCCAAGCCGATTAAGGGATTGATTTAAAAAATTACCGATTGACTATGATGGTAATAAGAGTATGATTTTTCTTATTAGTTAAATAAATTAGATTGTCCTAGCTCAATTAGCAGGGACAGATGAGACAGAAAAATTTTTCTTTTAAAACTGCCGATCAAAACTTTTTATCTACAAGGAACCTTGACAATATTGGTTCTTTTTTAGTATCTTACCCTCAGTTAAATCAGCACTATTCTACAACTGGCCACTCTGATTTAATTAGATCTTTGAGGTTGGAAATAGTCTCTGACGTAGATCAAGCCACGTTGTTGTGGCAGGAATTTAGTCAGAATCAAACTTTGTTTGATACCCTAGAATTTAGATTGGCTTTTTTTGAGGCTTATAAACCAAAAATACACTTTGTGACTTTAAAAAGTCCGACTGAAGTGGTTGGTTTATTACCACTACAATATGAGGAAGATAAGCAAAAGTATTTTTGGTTTGGGAGTTGGTGGCAAGAAGAAAATAAGTTTTTGGTTAAAGATGAGCTCTATATTCCTTTATTATTAGCATCTTGTCCGTTACCGTTAAATCTAAATGCAATTAGCTTTGAGCTACCAACATGGATTCAAAAAGTAATAGAGTTTAAAGCAGATGATCCAAAGTATATTTTAAAGCTTGACCTAATCGACACGCTTGATGATTACTTGGCTACTTTAGACAAAAAGAAGAGGTATAATTTAAAAAGAGATTTTAGAGTTATTGAAGCTTATAAACCGGAAATAGTTATTGATAATTTTTCAGATTTTGATGGCTTGGTGGAGCTGTCTAAAAAGCGTTTTTTTGAAAAAGGTGAAGAGACTGACTGGGAAGATAAAAGAAGGGTAGAGGCATTTAGAAAAGTAATTGAGTATGGGCGAAAAAAAATTAGTTATCAAATACGAATGGTAACGATTAAGATCGGGTCAAAGTTGGCGGCAGTTGATCTAGTGGCTGTTTTTAATGGTTGCTACTACCCACTAAAGTGCGGTTACAATGTTAAGGATTTTCCTGGGATTGGGAACTATGTAAATTTATTAGAAATTAAGGATGCAATTGATTTGGGGTTAAATAAGATGGATTTTTTGGAGATTGGATATGGTTGGAAAGATAAGTGGTTTGAGTCAATACCCTTATTGATGTATGAAAAGTAATCAATTTAATGAGGATTATTACAACACAGACGGTTATGATACTTACTTGAAGGATTTTAAAGACTGTTGAGCAAGATTGAGTTAAAACTAAAGGCTAATATTTTAGATGTTGGTTGTGGCATGGGTGGAGTGATTAAGGCTTTTAGGGATTGTGATTTTGTGGCTGTTGGTACAGAAATATCTGATTATTGTCTAAAGCATTCGCCAGTAAAAAAATATTTGCAAAAAGTTGGGGTAACTAGTTTACCATTTGAAGATAATTATTTTGATTTGGTGATTTGCCAGGACGTTTTGTGTTATTTAGATCGAAAACAGATTTATCAAGCGGTCAAAGAGTTGGTTGGAGTGACAAAGCAGTATTTGTATATTGAAGTGATTTCTAAGGGGTCGCCAAATAGTAAGCAGTCGGTCAATCCAGATAGGTTAAGAAAATCTAAAAATTTACTAACTAAACAAGAGTGGTTTAAAGTTTTTTGTTCAGAGAACTTACGACCATTGAGCAAGGTTTATTCAATTGAAGATAATCCTGATTTTAATTATATGTTTTTAAAGCAGAGGAAATAAAAATAGGAGTTTAACTCTTAGTGACCTGCTTTATTATTACGATTACCGCCACGACCTGATTTTCGTTGTTCTTTTCCCTTACCTGGTTTTTGGCCTCCACTTTTTTTTCTTTTTTTAGCTTTTTGTCTTGTATGTTTCTTTTCCCCAAACTCGACAATGTTATGATATGAAGTTTCCCTTCCTTCCATTTTTTATCTCCTAGATTTTTTTATTTGATAAGGCAGGGCCGCCAAGGATCGAACTTGGGAGAAGGGTTTTGGAGACCCTCATGATACCGCTTCATCACGGCCCTATATGTGATTAGGTATTATATCAGCTTGCAGGATTGGGTGCAGGCGGGTAGTATAGTTAGGTATGAAGGTGATAAAAATTGGAGCTGTTTGGTGTAATGGTTGCTTGGTGATGCGACCAAGATGGGAAAGAATCGAGGATGAGATGCCCACCCTTGAGACCGAGTACTATGATTTTGATGAAGATAAATCGGTGGTTAAAAAATATGAGGTTACGAGTGGCAAGCTACCCTGTTTTGTTTGGCTGGATAAAAAAGGGAATGAGCTAGAGAGGATATCTGGTGAGCCGTCGATTAAACAATTAAAAGAAGTAATCCAGAGGCACAGGGGAAAATGAAGGGGTTTAAACGGATAGTATTTCTAGTGGTTTTTTTGAGTTTGTGGATGACAAAGCCCGGCCTGGTTAAGGCTCAGGAGCAAAAGGTGGTAGTAAATTTATTTTATTTGACCACCTGCCCACATTGTCATGATGAGATTGAGTTTTTAAAAGAGTATGAGAAAGAGGAGGAGATTAGTGTCAAAAAATTTGAAGTGACTAACAGCAAGAATCGTCAGTTGTGGAGTCGAGTGGGTAATAAAATTGGGGCTGAAGTGGGATCGGTGCCACTAACGGTGATTGGGGATCAATTTATCTTGGGATTTGATAAACCGGAAACTACCGGTGAAGAGATTAAAGATCTGGTGACTAAAGCTAAAGAGGAAAATTGGTTGGATATAACGGCTGAATATATTGTTGATGATGGCAAGAATTTTGACGAAAAAGTGAGTGAGTTTAAGGAAAAAGTTGATCAACAGAAGATACCTACAGAGGTGAGTTTATTGGGGAGAAAAATTAGGCTGGATACTCTTAGTTTGCCGATGTTGACTTTGGTTTTAGGAATAGTTGATGGTTTTAACCCTTGTGCCATGTGGATCTTAATATTTTTGATTAGCTTGTTACTTAATATGGATAATAGGTTAAAGATGTGGATTTTGGGCTTGACCTTTATTGGAGTGTCTGGGGCGATGTACTTTGTGATGATGGCGGCTTGGTTGAACTTGTTTTTGTTGGTGGGTTTGATTGTTTGGGTGAGATACATTGTGGGTTTGTTCTCTGTGGGAGCTGGAGGCTGGCAGGTGAGGTTGTGGTGGCAAGGTCGAGGTGGGGGTTGTGAAACCAGCGAAGACGAGAAAAGGCAAAAATTATTTTCTCGATTAAAAAGAGTGGTCTATGAGGAGAAGTTGTGGTTAGCAATCGGTGGTATTGCGGTGTTGGCGTTTGGGGTGAACTTGTTTGAGTTGATGTGTAGTGCTGGTTTACCGGCGGTGTTTACCAGTGTTCTATCGTTGAATAACTTACCTACTTGGCAGTACTATCTATATATTTTGGGATATATATTGTTGTACATGCTGGATGACTTTATTATATTTGTGATTGCCATGATTACTCTAAAAGCGACCGGAATTTCTAGCAAGTACGCTAACTGGGCTAGGCTAATTGGGGGAGTAGTGATGCTATATATTGGCTATGCTATGTTGTTTCATCCGGAGAATTTGGCGTTTTAATTTGTTAGTGGACCCGAGGAGACTCGAACTCCTGACTTTCACTATGCCATAGTGACACTCTACCAACTGAGTTACGGGCCCTATAAATTACTTTAACTTAGTAGTTTCTTTGTGAAGGGTGTGTTTACGGCACCTTCTGCAGTATTTTTTTAGCTCTAGTTTACCTTCAACGTTGTTTCTATTTTTTTGAGAGATATAGTTATTGGATTTACAGTCATCGCACTTGAAAGCGAGTAAAATCCTTGGTCCTTTTTTAGCCATATGGAGGGATGATAGCAGTAATTAGTAAAATTATCAATTTGAGCCGACGAGCGGAATTGAACCGCTGACCCCGAACTTACCATGTTCGTGCTCTACCAACTGAGCTACATCGGCATGAATATAGAGTATTCTACAAGGCCTGCTATTTTCTGTCTAGGTGGGATATAATCTTAAGCATGAGTTTATCTGTTGCGATTGTTGGTTTGCCAAATGTGGGTAAGTCGACTTTGTTTAATGCTTTATTAAAACGCCAGGTGGCGTTGGCGGCTAATTATCCTTTTGCTACTATTGAGCCAAATGTGGGAGTGGTTGAAGTTCCGGATGAGAGATTAGCAAAGTTGGCAGAAGTGGTTAAGCAAAGTGAGGGTTTAAGTAAATTACCACCCCTTATACCTGCAGTGATTACTTTTACCGATATTGCTGGCTTGGTAAAAGGAGCCCATAAAGGGGAAGGGTTGGGGAATAAATTTTTGACTCATATCAGGGAAACGGATTTGATTTGCCATGTTTTACGGGCGTTTGAAGATGGAGATGTGGTAGTCACTGGTGAACTTGATCCGGCGGAGGACTTAAAAACAGTGAGAATGGAGTTGATTTTAAAAGATGTAGAGACGGTAGAGAGTCAATTGGAAAGATCCAAGGGTCCGTTGGAGAAGGCTAAACGGGAAATGTTGAGTAAGATATTATCTCAATTGAATGATGGCGTGATGGTTAATTCTATGGAGTTATCTGAAGATGAGGATGAGTTGGTAAAAGAGTTGTGTTTGATTACGGCAAAAAAAGAGATCTTTGTGGTCAATTTGTCTGAAGAGCAGTTAAAGCAAGCTGATAAATTGGATTATGCTGCTAAGTTGGGGGTGGATAAGAAAGACTTGGTGTATATTAATGCCAAGCTGGAAGCGGAGTTGAGTGTCTTGAGTAGTGAAGATCAAGCTAGTTATTTAAAAGATTTAGGTATTTGCGAGTCTGGTATCGACCAAATGGCGCGGTTGGCTTATGGAAAATTAAATTTGATTAGTTTTTTAACAGCGGGGGAAATTGAGGTTAGGGCCTGGACGATTAAAAAAGGTGCGACGGCGAGAGAGGCTGCCGGAGTGATTCATACCGATTTTGTGAAAAACTTTATTAAAGCCCAGGTAATAGGTTTTGATGACTATGTTAGTTGTGGTGGAGTCAAGAAGTGCCGAGAACAGGGGAAGCTAAGAGTTGAAGGCAAGGATTATGTGGTTTTGGATGGTGAAGTAATTGAGTTTATGATTGGTACATGAAGGTTACGAACCTTCATACGTTACTATATCAAAGTGTACCTACAGGGATGATCCTTGAAGGTGGGGGGTTGGTGCTGGGGACAGGATTCGAACCTATGAAGTCTTGCGACGCGCGATTTACAGTCGCGACCATTTGACC
>CAXBYZ010000016.1:0-17465 GCA_963980215.1 uncultured bacterium
ACCAGGAACACTAGAAACTGCCTGTTTGATTTTTTGAGACCCTCTTGATGAAGAGAAGTCATTTGATAAAGCTTTTTTGGCGTCAACTTGTTCCCAAGATAAACCATCTTCTTGTTGAAAGTAGACGGCCATCTCGACATAAGTTTGAGGAAACCAGTAAGAGTTGAAAGCTAGTAAATCTTTATAGATTTGGTCTTCAGATAAATTGCTAGCAACGGCTAACTCGATGTAGCCTAGAGCAGCCATGCCGTGATTGCAGTCGGGAAATGCAGTGTGATTACCACAACAAGGTCGGTAAACATTGCCGGCTATCTTCTCAACTAGATCTTGTTGTTCATCGGTTAAAGGAATTAGCTCATGACTGCTGTAAACTTCCATGGCTGGTTTTGAGCCTAGGGTCCAGCCACCAGTTGAAGCAAAGTTTTTGGTAGGGTTTCCCCCTGTTCTCATAGGGCCTTGATCTAAAACTTTGGATTTATTGGCTAAACCTAGCGCCCAAAGAGTGTTAACTACAAATCTAGAGTTGTTCTCGTTGATAACGATTTTTTTATCGAAGTTTTCAGAAAAAATATCTAGATCTTGTTTCCCGTTGGTGTTGGAGTTGTAGATTTTTTCATATTTTTGCTGATCGATAGCTCCAACTTCAACTAGTTTTTTACCTAACTGACCCCAAGTAAGTGAAGTTTGATAGCCGGAAACAGGGAGAACTTTGGCAGTAGCATCTTTAACTAAAGCTTCAGGGTCGTTGCTAATTAAGATTTCTTTTACTTGTTTGGCAAAGCGTCTTTTTAGGATGTAGTACTCGCTTAGTCCAACCAAGACACTACTGTTTATGGTTAGGATTAATGCCAACCAAAGAGGAACAACTTTTTTGATGAATTTTTTCTTTTTAGGCATAAATTCTCCTTATTTAGTAACGTTGGCGGTTAGGTTTAAAGTGATTTTAGGATTTGATTGATCGTTGGTTTCTAAGATTACCTGACGGGTGATGGGGCCAAAGCCATTGGGGCCGTGAAAGGCAGGATCAAACTCAACTAAAATTTGTGCAGACTCCCCTGCCGGAACCAGACCTTGCCAAGAAGAGTTGGAGTGCATACCAAAGAATGGACTTTGATCATCGCCTATAACCACCTTGGCATTGGTGCACATACAGGAAGTGACTAAGTTGGCCAAAGTAAGAGTGCCTGAGCCTTTGTTTTCTATCAAAAAAGTTTTAGTAGCGTTGCCTCCAGTAAGGGAAATATCTCCCCAGTCGTGGCTGGTTTCGGCCATGACAGCTTTGGCTGTCATGGAAGTAGTTAGGACCTGAGGGCCTGATTTTGAGACGAAAAAAACACCACCGACGATGATAATGAGAGTGGCGATGATAGAAGCAATGATAACTTTATTGTTGGACATAAGTCTATTCTTTCAAGTATTTGTTTGGATTTTTTTTAAATTGGTTTTTGCAACCTTGGGCACAAAAGTAATAGGTTTGGTTTTTGTATTTGTAAGCGGCTGCAGCAGTTTTTGGACTAACCCGCATATCGCAAACCAAGTCTTTTTTTAAAGGAATTAGGTCTTTCATTTTTAGTCTTAATTCTTCTTCCAATTTAGTGTTGCTTTTGTTTTGATCGATGAGAGTTTCTCTAATAAGGTCGAGTGATTTTACTATGTTGGGGTGAGATAGCTGGTAGTAGATAAAGTGTCCGTCTCTTGTGGTAGTGACAACTTGATGTTGTCTTAAAACTGTTAGGTGTTGGGATAAATTAGCTTGAGGAATGCCGAGCATTTTTTGGATATCTGAGACAGTTAGTTTTTGGTTTCGAAGCAGTTGAATAATTTCTAGACGTTTTTCTGAAGCTAGGGCTTTGTAGATATTGGCGTTAAGTTTAAAAACTGTTTTATACATATATTCGAATATACTAATATATGTATAAACTTAATGGCTTGTCAAGCTATAAAATAATGGTATATTCTTTTTATGACAAAATACAAACAATATTTTAAAGAGATGTGCGAGGAGAATGCCGAAAAGTTTGAGGCTTTTAAGGTGCTTCATGATAAGTATCGATTAGATAAGAAAACCAACCAAGTTGAGTACAACAAGGCTGGTGAAGTAGTGGTGAAGATTATCCGTGAGCGTGAAGATAGCTTGTGCTCGACCATGGAGAAAGGCAAGAATAACGCCTACTCTACCCGCTTGGCTGAGAAATTCTGGGAAGAAGTTCGAGCAGTTTTTCCTTTGATTGACTTTGTTGGGGTGGAGATTGAATGATTTAGTGATGGTTCTGAAAAGAATTGATATATCAACCTAAATTTAGTATTTGTGACCCCACGGAGAATCGAACTCCGCTTTCTAGGATGAAAACCTAGTGTCCTGAACCGATAGACGATGGGGCCTAGTGTGAGCCGTATAGGACTTGAACCTATGACACTCTGCTTAAAAGGCAGATGCTCTACCAACTGAGCTAACGGCCCATGAAAATGGGTAAAAGGTGTAACAAAATAGTATTTTAACAGAACTTATGGGGGATTAGAAGGCTTTGTTTAGTTTGCGGCTTTAACTTTTAGAGCGCCTTTACCGATTCTTGATCTTAAGTAGTTTAACTTAGCCCTTCTTGGATTACCTTTTCTAACAACTTCTACTTTGATTATGTTTGGAGATAGGACTGGCCAAATCTTTTCGACTCCAATTCCATCTGAGGAAATTTTTCTAACTGTAAAAGACTTACCTTCATCTCTGCCTTTAATACCCATAACTAATCCAGTAAAAGTCTGTTTTTGAACTTTCTCCCCTGACATAAACTGCTGGGTAACACTAATGGTATCACCTATGCTTATTTCAGTTGCAAATACTTTTGTTTTGATTGCCATATGGGGGTGATTGTATCACATTTTTTTATTTTTTATAGATGCTTTTATGAACCGAAGAAAGATTGGGTGAGGTTTTAAGGGTCTGGATTTATACTCCGGATGACCTTGAGTGCCAATAAAGAAAGGGTGTTCTTTTTGGCTAAGCTCAATTATCTCTACAAGATTTTCTTTTTTTGACTTACCAGAGATTATTAAACCTTTTGATTCTAGTTCTTGTAAGTAATCCTGATTAAACTCGTAGCGATGTCGATGTCTTTCTGAAATATCTGTGGTTTTATAGCAAGAGTGGGCTAAGGTGTTTTTCTTTACTTTGCAGTCCCAAGATCCAAGCCTCATAGTGCCACCGTAGGCTCTTGATTTTAGATTTCTAATTTGTTCTGGAATAATGTGAATGACTGGGTGTTTGGTTTTAGGATTCACTTCAGTTGTGTGAGCATTTTTGAGACCGGCTTTGTTTCTGGCAAACTCGACAACGGCTAACTGCATACCCAGACATAAACCTAAGTAAGGAATTTTGTTGACTCTAGCGTAGTTGATAGCCTCTACCATGCCGTCTACTCCCCGCTCACCCCAACCGATGGGGACAATGATACCGTTAACATCTTTTAGTGCTTTGTTTATTTCTTGATTTGAGTTTTGAGAGTTAATTTCTTTGATCTTAATATTGGCATTATTAGGCCAAGAAGCGTGATCAATAGCGTCAAAGAGAGCTGCGTAAGAGTCTTTTAAGTGATAGTCTCCTGTTGAGAAGTACTTACCAACAATAGCAAGAGTAATATCGTGTTTTTTGGGTGCTTTAATTAATTGAATTAGATTTTTCCATTTACTTAAATTGATTGTATTTGTTTTTAGACTTAGCTTATTTAGAAGAATTTTTGAGAAGTCTTGTTTTTCTAACACTAAAGGTAGTTCGTAGATTTCTTTTAAGTCTGGGGCTGAGATAATGCTTTGGGGCTCGACGTTGCAGAATAAAGCAAAGCGTTCTCGGCGTCTTTTGTCTATGTAGGAAGTGGCTCTAGCGACAATAATATCTGGTTGGATACCCATACCATTTAAGAGCTTAACCGAGAGTTGGGTGGGTTTGGTTTTGGGTTCACCTAAGTGTTTGGGGGTGGGTAAGTAAGAAACGTGAATGTGAACTACGGTGTCCTGATGTTTTAGCTTCATGATTCTAGCAGCCTCATAGTAGAGAGCATTTTGGTACTCGCCAGTAGTCCCACCCAACTCAACGATCATGACGTCTGATTTGGTTTTTTTGGCTAAGTCTTTAATTCTTTTTATGATTTCATCAGTGACGTGAGGAATGGCTTCTACATCTTCTCCTTTGTACTCAAAGTTTCTTTCTTTGTCGATGACTGACTTATAAATTTGGCCCATGGTGATAAAACTTTCTCTGGTTAAGTTTTTGTCTAAAAACTTTTCATAGGTACCGATATCCATATCTGTTTCGGCTCCATCTTCACACAAAAATGGGTCGCCGTGTTCGATGGGGTTGATTAAACCAGAATCAATATTTAGGTAGTTTTCGCATTTGATTGGAGTGATTTTAAGGCCATGATTTTTTAAGAGAAGAGCGGTAGAAGCGGTAATTAAACCTTTGCCGAGTCCGGACAAGACTCCTCCAGAAACAAATACATACTTGGGTTGATTCATAGTTATTTTAGGGCTAAAACTTTTCCTTGATGGGGTTTTAAAATTTTCTTTATTTTGTTTTTAATACTTTCAAAGTTTACAGTATATGGCAAGTTAATGACTTTGGTAACTGAAGTGCCGTTTTTTAACTCAATGATGATTTTATCTGAACCGTGGTTGGCTAAAAGAAGCTGGTTGATATCAATAAGAATTGATTTTGGGGAGTTTTGATCAATAACAAGTTTATAAACATCTAAAGATGAGTCTGGTTTTTCTTGAATTGGTTTGGCGAGTTCATTGGCGTCTGGTTGAAGTGCAGACTCAACTAGCATTGCTAACCGATCTTTTAGATCTACTTGACCAGTGACTAAGATAGGTTTATCGGCAAGCCAGTACTCTTTAGTTTTGGCGTATAGTTTGGGGAAGATGACTAATTCGATATCTCCGGAACCATCGTTTAGGGTAGCAAAGGCCATTTCAGAGTTATTTTTTTTGGTTAGTATTTTCTTAACGGTTTTTATTACTCCTCCAACCGTGACAGTTTTATTTAAGTGGAGATCTCCATCTAAGTCTCCAATTTCGTGGGTAGCAAGCGAGCGAATTTTCTTTAATGAGTTAGCCAGGGGGTGTTCGGTAAGGTAAAATCCCAAAAGTTCTTTTTCATGATTAAGTAGATCGGCTTTATCAAATTCGTCTATATCTTGGAAAATATCTTGAGGGGTTAGGTTTTTTGATTTATCTTCTTTAAAAAGTGAAACTTGTGGACTGTTTTGTAGTTTTTGGTGGTCGGCTGCTTTTTGCCTGATGTCTTCTAGAGATGTGATCATCTGAGAACGATTACCAAATTGGTCAAAAGCACCAACCAAGATTAAACTCTCGATAACTTTTTTATTGGCTTTGGTGTGATCTACTCGCCTACAAAAGTCTGTTAGGGAGGCAAAAAATTTCTTCTTTCTTTCCTTAATGATAGCTTTAATTGCAGCTTCACCAACATTTTTGATAGCAGATAGTCCAAAGCGAATGGCTTTTTTATTTAGTGAATCTTCGTCTTTGGTAATACTAAAACTAATGAAAGAGTCATTTATGCTTGGAGGCAAGACTTTGATTTTTAAACGTGCACAGTCTTCAATAACTATTGGTATTTTATCTTGGTTACCTGACTCGGCTGTGAGTAAAGCTGCCATAAACTCAACTGGAAAGTTGGCTTTCATGTAGGCGGTTTGGTAGGCAATCATGGCGTAGGCAGTAGCGTGAGCTTTGTTGAAGCCGTAGCCGGCAAACTTTTCAATGTAACTCCATACTTTTTCAGCAATTTTTTTGGTGTATCCTTTTTCAACTGATTGCTTGATAAACTTAATCTGTTCTTTTTTCATGATAGAGTGTTTCTTTTTACCAATAGCACGTCTGAGGATGTCAGCTTCACCCAGGGAGTATCCGGCCATCAGGTTAGCAATCTGAAGAGCCTGTTCTTGATAAACAGCAATCCCGTAAGTTTCTTCTAAGATTGGTTTTAAGTCATTATGAGGGTAGACAATAGTTTCTGGTTTTAGTTTTCCTGATATAAAGTCGTCGATTAGTTCCATCGGACCTGGTCGATAAAGTGCGACCATAGCGGTTAGGTCTGAAAACCTTGAAGGTTGTAGTTTTCGGGCTACTCTTTTCATGCCACTTGATTCAAGTTGAAAAATACCGACCGTGAAGCCGTTCCTAAGAAGAGAAAAAGTTTTTTCGTCATCCAAGGGCAACTCGGAAACGTCGACTTTGACTTTAGCGTGTTTTAGAGTAAAGTCGATAGCGTTTTGGAGAGTGGTTAAGTTTCTTAAACCTAAAAAGTCTATTTTTAATAAACCAATGGCGTCTGAGGAAACGTTGCAGTCAAGTGAGTACATGTCATATTGAGTGGTGGCTCGATCGTGTTTGCCGTCATCTTGTATCGGGGTGTAGTCGGTTAGGGGTTTGTCCGAGATAACCACGGCGGCGGCGTGAGTGGAAGCATGTCGAGCAGTGCCTTCTACTTTTTTGGCAAGAGAGAGAAGTTCTCTAAATTTATCTTGACGATTGAGCTCCTGAAGCTCTGGGACATTAACTACCGCCTCTTCAATGCTAAAACCAACTGGAATTAATTTGGCCACTTTATCTGGATCTGAGTAAGGCATACCTAAAACTCGACCAATATCTCTAATGGCTCCCCTAGCTTCCATGGTTCCAAAGGTGATGATCTGGGCGACTTTGTCGTGGCCGTACTTATCTGCCACGTACTGGATAGCCTCGTCCCTTCTGTTGTCTGCAAAATCAAGGTCAATATCTGGAGGGCTAGGTCTCTCAGGATTCATGAACCTCTCGAAAGGAATGTTGTGATAAATTGGATCGATGGAGGTGATTCTTAAAGCGTAAGCCACTAGTGAACCAGCCACACTACCACGACCAGGACCAACTCTAATTTTGTTTTTCTTAGACCAGTTAACAAAGTCAGCTACGATTAGAAAGTAAGTAGCAAAACCTTTTTTAGTAATGATGTCGAGTTCGTAATCTAATCTGTCTTGCATTTCTTTGGTAACATTTTTAAAGCGTTTTTTTAAACCTTGATTTGAAGTGTCTCTAAAGTATTTATCTGTATCGGTGTAACCTTTGGGAAGAGGGAAGTCTGGAAGAATCCAGTTGCCGGTGTCTATCTTTAAGTTGCACTTCTCTTCTACCTCCAGAGTGTTTTTAAGAGCATCTGGTAAATCTGGAAAGAGTTGGCTCATCTCCTCAGTAGATTTTAGGTAGTAGCTGGGTGAGTCGATCATGGTCATTCGTTTTTCGTCGGCTAGAGTAGTTTTAGTTTGGATAGCCAGAAGAGCATCTTGAGCTTTGGCGTCTTCTTTGCTAACGTAGTGAACGTCGTTAGTGGCGATGATGGGAATTCCTAGTTTTCTGGAAAAATCTAAGAGAGTGACGTTGATTTTATCAAGCTCAGTTAAACCGTCATGTCTTTGGAGTTCGATGTAGAAGTCCTTACCAAATAAATTTAAAAAATACTTACACTGCTTTAAAGCTTCCTTTTCTTGACCGTGCAAGATTAGCTGAGGGATAACTCCTTGCATACAAGATGAAGTAGCAATAATGCCTTGTTTGTATTTTTCTAGGGCTTTAAAGTCTATTCTAGGCCGGTAGTAGTAACCCTTAAGGTGAGCCAGTGAAGTTAGTCTCATTAGGTTTTGGTAACCAGTTTGGTTCTTGGCTAGGAGTAGTTGGTGTCTGGTTTGTTTTTGAATCCCAGGGGTTTTGTCTTCAAGGTCAATTGGAGTGATGTAGGCTTCAACTCCAATAATGGGTTTAATGCCAGCTTTGGTGGCGGCATTGTAAAACTTGACAGCACCATACATGACACCGTGATCAGTTAAAGCCACCGACTTCATTTTTTGTTTTTTTGTTTTTTTGAGAAGATCGTCGATGTGAGAAAGTCCGTCGAGTAAGGAAAATTCTGAGTGGACATGGAGGTGGACAAAAGATGACATTACCCCCATCTTATTGTCTCTAAGAGAGTTTTTCAAGAAGAGATTTTTGGGCTTGCTTTGGATCGGCCTGGCCCTTGGCTTTCTTTAAAACTTGGCCGACCAAAAAACCAATAACTGCTGTTTTGCCTGCTTTAAACTTCTTGACTACATCAGGGTTTTCATGAATAACCTCAATTAAGATCGAGTCGTCAACGCTGCCTGATTGAGTTAGTTTTTCTAGTTGAGGCTCTACTGGTTTAATGATATCTAGTTTGTTGTTGATAATAAAGTTGGCAAATTTTTTATTATTTAGTTTAAATTTTTTGATTTTATTTAAGTTATCTAAGTAGTAATTTAGGTTTTTGGGTTTGCTAACTAAAAGCTTTGCGATGTTTTCTGGCAACTCTAGTTCACTAATTTGTTGGTCGGGAAGTTTGGGTAGTTTTTTTCTAATTTTATTTATTTCTTCATCGCTAAAAGTCATTGGAGGGATATCTGGATCGGGAAAGTAACGATAGTCTTCGGCTGTTTCTTTGGTTCTTTGAGAGACGGTGTCTTTAATTGAGTCCCGGTATCCCCTAGTCTCTTGGATTGGAGTTTTGCCTTTGTCTAGAATGCTGGTGTGGCGTTTGATCTCGCTTTTGACAGAGTTGGCAAAGAAGCGAAAAGAGTTAATGTTCTTAACCTCGACTTTGTAGTCTGGCAAAGAGCCGTCTTTGGAGAGACTAATGTTAGCTTCTAGTCTCATTCCTCCTTTGTCCATGTCACAGTCGGCAACACCAATAGATCGAATGATGTCTCTTAGTTTTTTTAAGAACTCTTTGGCTTGCTCGACCGAGTGAATGTCTGGTTCGGTAACCACTTCCATTAATGGTGTGCCGGAACGATTAAAGTCAATTAAACTGACCTTTTTGCCATCTACAGTAGCGTGGGTGAGTTTGGCGGTGTCTTCTTCCAAGTGAACCCTATTGATTCTAACTTTCCCAAAACTAGTGTTTACGTAGCCGTTGGTGCAGAGAGGTTGGTCGTATTGAGATATTTGGTAGCCTTTTGGAAGGTCTGGGTAGAAGTAGTGTTTGCGGTCGAATTTGCTAACTTTGGCTATGGTGCAGTTTAGAGCTAAGCCGGCAAGAATGGTCCAGTCGATAGCTTTTTTGTTGGGCACTGGCAGAGCTCCTGGTAGCCCCAAGCAAACTGGGCAAGTGTAGATATTTGGTTTGGCTTGACCGGAGATATCATTTTTGCAGCCACAAAACATGCCACTCTTGGTTTTTAACTGGATGTGGATCTCGGCGCCAATGATGGGGGTGTATTTGTTCATAGGTTTGGCCTTTTTAGGTGGTGATTGGTGGCTTGTTGGTAAGCATAACCAGCATTTAAAACAAGTTGTTCGGCAAATTGGTCGCCAGTAATTTGAAGTCCAATTGGTAAACCATCAACAAAGCCACAAGGAACGCTTAAGCCAGTAAGGCCAGACAGAGAACTAGCTTCGACTAAGATATCTTGCATCTCTCCAAATAATGGGTTCTTTTGAGTTGAGCCAACTTTTAGAGCTGGACCTGGAGAAACTGGTCCAACTATTAAGTCGAAGTCTTTGAAGGTTTTGTTAAACTCACTTATCATCATGGTTCTGACTTTTTGAGAGTGATTGTAGTATTGGTCGTAGTAGCCGGTAGATAATGTGTGTGTGCCAAGTAAAACTCTATTTTTGGCTTCATGACCAAAGTGAGTTCTGTCATTACCATACCTTACCCCATCGTATCGGCCCAAGTTTGAGGAAACTTCTGATCTTTGAATTATGGTGTAGACGCTAATAGCAAAGTGAGGGTCGAGAAGAGAGATGGTCTTAACTCTGGCCCCTAAGCTTTCTAGATCCTTGATGGCTTTTTTGATAACTACTGTGGTTTTATCATCCATTTCTTTGAGCATGTACTCTTTCGGAAGAGCGATCTTGATCCCTTTTAAAGATTTTGTTTTAGGTAAATTTATATTTACTTTTGAAGAAGAAGTGGTGGCGTCATTGGTGTCGTGACCAGCAATTACTTTTGTTACAAGAGTAGCATCAACAACATTTTTAGTGATTGGTCCTGGAGAGTCTGTTGATGAAGCCATGGCAATAACTCCATATCGTGAAACACGACCGTAAGTAGGCTTAAAACCTGTGACTCCAGACCAAGCTGCAGGTTGTCTAATTGAACCAGCGGTCTCACTACCTATTGCAAATATGCATTGATCGGCCATAACAGCGGCTGTTGATCCCCCAGAAGAGCCACCAGGAAGATGGTCTTGATTCCAAGGATTTAGGGTTGGTCCGTAATCAGAGGTTTCGGTTGAAGAACCGTGAGCCCAAGCATCCATGTTAGTTTTGCCCAACAAGATGGCTCCAGAGTTATTTAGTTTATTAAAAACAGTAGAGTTGTACTGTGGAATGTAGTCGTCCAAAACTTTAGCTGAAGCGGTAGTTCTTAAACCTTTGGTTAAAAAATTATCCTTTATAGCGTAAGGAATGCCAAGAAGTGGGTGTTTAACAAAGTTTTTTGGTGAGCCTTTGATCAACTGATCTGCTTTCTTGGCCTCTAAAACTGCTTTTTTGTTTAGGGTAAGAAAGGAGTTTAAGTCTTTATTGGTTTCCTTAATTCTATCTAAACAGACTTGAGTTAGATGTTCCGATGAAAATTCTTTATTTTTTAGCCCGGTTAAGGCCTCTGTGATAGTTAGTTGGTTTAGTTTCATGAGAATACGCTTGGAACTAAAAAATAACCTTTAAAAGTTTTTTTGGCGCTTGAAAGAGCTTGTTCCTGAGTAAAAGTTTTTTCAGTGTTGATTTTGTCTTCTCGAAAGATGTTTTTTAAGCCAGTTACCTGAAAAGATGAGGAAACGCCCTTGGTGTCTAGTTTGTTTAGCAAATCAACTGACTTTAAGGACTCTGTAAATCCTTTTTCTAGTTTTTTAGCTTCTTCTTGACTAACTTTCATGTTGGCAAGCTTGGCTAAGTGGTTAACATCAATCATATGACTATACTACCAGAAGTGAGTTTAAGATTTAAGAGTCAGTTTATATATATATTTTGTACTCATTTGTTATCACATTATATTCACGTGGGTAAAGATAGTATTCTATACTGAGGCGGTGTGGTGATTCTATATTACTTCATTGACTATGACTACTACCTCTGTTATTATAGCAGTGTTATGGACCCGTGGTGTAGTCGGTTAACATGCATCCCTGTCAAGGATGAGATCGCCGGTTCAAGTCCGGTCGGGTCCGCAAAAGTCCTGCCCAAATCCTGTCTAGAGAGGAGGCGGATAGTACATGAATACATTTGAAAATGAAACTTCTAAATTAAAGAGGTTTTTAAAGACGATTAGATTGAATGAATCCTTAATTAGTACTTTACTGGGCGGATTAGTGGTAGTAGTGGTCGGTGTTTTGATTTATAACTACTTCTCTAGTGTGAATAAATCAGTAGAACAAGTTGAGGTGATTGCAGATGGTGTTCAGTTTATTGAGGAAGATGGTAAGTTAGTCCCTCAAGGACTTCCAAAAACTCACACTGTTGCTAAGGGTGAACATCTTTGGTCAATTGCTGAAAAATACTACGAAACTGGATATAACTGGGTAGATATTGCTAAGGCCAATAATCTAGCTAACCCAGGACTTCTAGTGGAAGGTATGGAGCTAACTATTCCAAAAACAGCAGTTATTACCCTTGGTGAACCAAAAACAGCAGTAGCGGGCGTACAGGCAGAAACTAAAGAGACTCTAGAGTCTGAGTACACTGTAGTTGCAGGAGATACCTTATGGAAAGTTGCAGTCAAAGCTTATGGCGATGGCTACAAATGGACAGAGGTGTGGAAAGCTAATCAAGAACAAATTTCTGACCCCAACTTAATTGAAAAGGGGATGGTTTTAAAGCTGCCTAGATAGTTTTTTTAGCTTTAAAGATATTTACTTACTTGCTATAGGCAGGTATATTTCTAGTATGCGGGATTAGTTGAGCGGTTCAACGCCACCTTCCCAAGGTGGAAAGAGGGATTCGACTTCCCTATCCCGCTCAAATGTTATAGATCTAGTAAATATTTATGAAGATAATAAAGCATAATAAACAGTTTAGTTGGTTGAGCCTAGTAAAATCATTTGTTTATCTATTGGGTGAAGGTAAAGTTAATCACTTAGGTTGGCTCTCGGTGGTGTTTTTGATCCAATTTTATAGCATTATTCCTCCGTTGATCCTAGGTAAAATTGTAGACTTTTTTACTAATTATTCTGCCGGAGAACCTTTATCTAACTTTTATTTTTATGCTATTTTCTTGGGTGCTTCATTTTCGATAATCTCGTTTATTAGATTATCTATTAAAAAACATTTAGGTAATTTAAGAGCTGATATTTCTTATAATATCAGGGTTAAAGGTTTTGATCGGTTATTAAATCTATCTTTGATGGATTCAAGAAAAGAAGCGGCAGGGGAAAAAGCTCAACGGATACAAAATGGAGTCTTGGCCTTTAATACTATTCATCACGAGTTGGTGAGTGACATTTTTAGTAGTATTACTTCAGTAGTTGGTATTTTTGTAGTGTTTTTGTTTTTAAAACCTACTTTTGTAATTTTCTTGTTTATTTATGTGTTTGGATTTGTGGCAATAATTAGGTATTTTTATAACAAAATCCAACAAGTTAACTACGAACTGAATAAATCTCTAGAGAAAGGTGAAGGGGCTTTTATTGAAAGTTTGAGCAATATTCTGACTATTAAAGCTCTCGGAGCCAGACAGTCTTTTGGCTCTCATATTGCAAAAAGAGAAGATGTGGTGAGGAAGTTGAAGTATTTAGGTAGAAATTATGGAGTAGGTCAGTGGATAGGTTTTCAAGTCTTTAACGGAATCTGTATTGCCAGTTTTCTGCTTTTAGTGGGAAATGATGTGGTTTCGGGGGCAATCACCATAGGTTCAATTGTTATTTTTTATGGTTACTTGAACCAACTAACCAGTAGTGCTAGTAATATGCTTGGCATCTACGAGAATATTATTCAGGCAAAAACTGCAATTGCTCGAATGATGCCTATATTTTGGGACGATCAAAAAATTGTAGAAGGAACTAAAAACTTTCCTATATCTTGGGATAAAATTAAATTTCTTCAGGCTTCTTTTAACTATCAGGATGAAAGTAAAGAAAATAATTTAACTGGCTTATCTGATGTTAACATTTCGATTGATAAGAATATGAAGATTGGAATTGTGGGTAAAACCGGCAGCGGTAAATCAACTTTTGCAAAAATATTTTTGGGATTATTTTCTCTTGATTCAGGTAAATACCAAATAGGGTCGAGCAACTTTTATGACTTAAAGCATGATCATGTGACGGCGAATATCAGTTTGGTTTTACAAGAAACCGAGATGTTTAATTTGTCTTTGAAAGACAATGTGACTATGATGAGAAAAATAGATCCAACTCTTTTTGAAAAAGCGATTGAGATTTCTCAACTGAAAGAAGTTATTGATACTTTACCAAATGGTGTAAATACTTTGATTGGTGAAAAAGGTTACCATCTATCTGGCGGAGAGAGGCAGAGACTGGGAATTGCTAGGGCAATTTGTAAAGATCCTCAAATCTTGATTTTTGATGAAGCCACATCTTCCTTGGATAATAAAACTGAAGATCTAATTCAAGTTGCCCTGGAAAAACAGTTAACTAAAAAAACGTTAATCTATATAGCTCACCGGGTTTCAACTCTGAAAAATGTCGATAAAATCTTTGTATTTGATAATGGAAAAATTGTTGAAGAGGGTGAGTATGATAATCTGCTGAATGATTCTAAGTCAAAATTCTCTAAACTTTACCGAACTCAGAGAGAAACACTAATATAAATTTATGTCCTTAATTTACTTTGTAACCCACCCGGATGTAGTGATTGATAAAGATATTCCAATTCCCCGATGGGATTTGTCTGATGTGGGAGTTAGTAGAACAAAAAAATTATTGAAGAAAGATTGGATAGAGACGATTGATGTGATTTTTTCAAGCACTGAAGAGAAAGCTAAGACAACTGCTAAGATAGTAGCTGAACACTTAAACTTGCCTTTTAATCAAGTTGAGTCTCTTGGAGAGATGAATAGATCTTCAACTGGATTATTGGAAGAAAAAGAGTTTTGGAGGGAAGTTAAAAAGTTTTTTGCTAATCCTGATGAATCAATTCGTGGTTGGGAAAGAGCGATTGATGTGCAGAATAGAATTGTTAAAGCTGTGAGAGGTGTTATAGAAAATTTACCAAAAGAATCAAATATATTGATTGCTGCTCATGGAGCTAATGGAGCTTTGTTGCTTACTCACTTAAAAAGAAAATCTATATCTATGGAAGAAGAACAGCCAGGTGATGGCGGTGGCAATTACTTTGTGTTTAATAAAAAAATGAAATTAATTCAAGACTGGAAACCGATTGATTTGTAGTAGTGAGAGTTATTTAATTGGCAAACAGATTTCGAAAAATTGTTTGGTGTGGTCTTGGTTGACTTGATGATAAATTTCAAAATCTGGAGTAGCTTGTCTAACTTTAATTTTATTTATCTTGGCGTACTTTTCTAGTTCTTTCCAAAATAAAGATAGTAAGCTTCCAGAGCCATTGTGAGTGTAAGTCAAGCACCTTCCTGGTTCAAACTTTAAAGATTTAACTTGATTCTGATATTCTTTTTTTATTTTTATTCCTCTTTTCTTAATTACTCCAATCTTAATCTTGCTTTTTTTTGGTTTATAGCCTTGCTCGTCAAAGATTGCTAAAGTAGTTAAATCATCTTCATCGTGAAGCATGCTTATTAATTCTTGGCAATATCGGCCGATTTTGGCGTATGATCCAATTTTCTCTATGTAGAAAATTTCTAGATTTTTGACTGTCTTTGTTTTGGGGTTAACCATGGTTTTATTTTTAGACAGATTTTTTTGAAATTTATTTAGATTATTTAAGTTAAACTGGAGTTGTTTAATCTCTTTCTCGATTAACTTTTTTTTACTATTAAATAGTTGATTTAAATCCCCTCGCTTCTCTAAATATTTTTTTATGTCTCCCAAAGAAACTCTTAAAGTAGTTAAGAGTAAGATTTTTTGATAATCCAAAACTTGTTCTTTTTTGTAAAATCGATATTTTTCTTGGTTGATTAAGGTTGGCTTTAAAACTCCCTTTTTGTCATAAAAATGGATGGTTCTTTTGGTGGTGTTGGCTAGTGTTGCCAACTCTCCTGCGCTGATTAGGTCTTGACTATTACGTAAGGTCATACCTTATTATATCCTATAATTATTAGGAGTCAAGAAATATGAAGGATATTATTTTAAAAGGTGCTCGTGAGCACAATCTAAAAAATGTTGATGTAAGTATTCCTAGAAATAAGATTACTTGCCTGGTGGGTGTGTCTGGTTCTGGCAAATCTACGATTGCCTTTGACATTATTGCTCGAGAGGGACAGAGGCAGTACTTTGAATCCTTGCCCTCCTTTGCTAGACGATACTTGCAAAAAAGTAGTAGACCTAATGTTGAGGAGATTAAAGGCATCTCCTCTTCTATTGTTATTAGTCAGGCCAAAGTTGCTGGCAATCCCCGATCGACTGTAGGAACTTTAACAGAAATTTATACTTACTTAAGACTGCTGTACTCTCGAGCAGGTTGGCCTTCTATGGACTCATCTTACTACTCTTTTAATCATCCTCATGGGGCGTGTAAAAAATGTAAAGGATTGGGGAGATCGGTTGAAGTTAATGTTGATAAAATCTTGGATAAAGTCAAGAGTTTGAATGATGGAGCGATACGTTCAAGTGAGTGGTACGTGGGTGGAAGACAGTGGAGCATTATTAATGCTAGTGGCTACTTTGATATGGATAAGAAAATTAAAGATTATAGCGAGAGTGAGCTAGATAAATTGTTAAATGCTCCCCCTGAATTATTAGAAAGCGGGGGTGAGTTTTTGGTTAATCGGTGGACCTTTCAAGGAGTGGTCTATCGAATCCAGCATAGAAACACAAAAGTTCATCGAGGGCCAACACAGAGTGATTTAAAGTACTTTGATTTTGTTGATTGTTTGAGTTGTAAGGGTGGTAGGTTGAATGAAAAATCTTTGAAGGTGAAGATAGATGGTTACAATATTGGGGAAGTGGCTAAGATGCCTTTGGATCGATGCTTGGAGTTTGTTAGAGGCATTGATCATGTTAATGCTCTTACTATTAAACCTAAACTAGAAGATCAGCTAAAAAATTTAATTCAAGTTGGAGTTGGTTATTTATCTTTAAATCGTTCAAGCGATACTTTGTCTGGAGGCGAGGCTCAAAGAGTGAAGATGGCTAGACAGATTGGCTGTGATTTAATTGAATCTATATATGTTTTGGATGAACCTACTACTGGCTTGCACCCTAAAGATATTAAAAATGTAGTCGATAATTTAAGGAGACTGAAAAATAACAGTAACACTGTTTTGGTGGTGGAACATGATGAAGCGGTGATGAGGAGTGCGGATTGCTTGATAGAAGTTGGTCCTGGTGGTGGTAAAAATGGAGGTGAGATTGTAGCTATTGGAAAAGTGGAAGATTTAGTTAAGAATCCCAACTCTTTAACGGCAAAATATTTAAGTGGGTCAAAGAGTATTGTTGTAAAAAAAAGATATAGAAAGCCTGCTGGTTTTATTAAAGTAAATAATGCTGAGAAAAATAACCTAAAGAACTTGAGTTTTGATGTACCAATTGGAGTGATGATAGCTTTGACTGGGGTATCTGGGTCTGGCAAGAGTTCTTTGATTGAAGAGATTGTGAGGCAACATGAAGAGAATATTGTTTTGATTGATCAAAGTAGCGTGGGAGCAAACAAAAGAGGTTGTTTGGCTACTTATGTTGGGGTATTTGATGTGATTAGGAAAATATTCTCTAAAGAAAATGGAGTCAATCCGAGTTTATTTAGTTATAACTCCCATGGAGGTTGTGATCTTTGTAAGGGTTTGGGGGTTATAAATATGGATATGAATTTTTTGGGAGATGTGAAGATTAAGTGTGAAGACTGCAAGGGGTTAAGATATAAAGATGAGGTTTTGAAGTATAAATATAGGGGTAAGAATGTTGCTGAAGTGGTTGGTATGACTGCCGTGGAGATGGGTCACTTTTTTGATGACAGAAAAGTAATAAAAGCGTGTGGATTGCTTTGTGAAGTAGGTTTAGATTATATGGAGATGGGACAAACCTTAGATACTTTATCTGGAGGTGAGGCTCAAAGATTGAAGTTAGCTAGTAGATTGAAGAGTGAAGGTGAGTTTTATATTTTAGATGAACCAACCTCTGGCTTGCATTTTGATGATGTAAATAAATTGTTAAAGTTGCTGAATCGTTTAGTTGATAATGGCAACACAGTTTTGGTGGTAGAGCATAATATAGATGTAGTTAAAAATGCCGACTGGGTGATAGATTTGGGACCGGAGGGTGGAGAGAAAGGTGGTGAGATAGTGGCTTTTGGGACACCAAAAATGGTAGCTAAAA
>CAXBYZ010000017.1:0-16688 GCA_963980215.1 uncultured bacterium
CCACACTCCCCGAACCAACCTGTACCCCGTCCACAGGTGGCGAGGGTATCGACACCGCCATTGGTTGCTTGCCCACCGATCCGGGAGACTTTACCAATCTCCTTCTTACTCGTGGAATCTCCATTGCCGCCGGTTTGGCTTTAATGTTAATGATTTTTGGTGCCTTTTCTCTTATTACCTCCGCCGGCAATCCGGATGCAGTCAAAAAAGGTAAAGAAATCATCACCTCCGCCTTGATCGGCCTTCTTTTTATCATCTTCTCTGTTTTTCTGCTAAAATTAATCGGTGTTGATATCTTAAAAATCCCTACTTTAACCAGTTCCATTAATCAAGACGCTCGCCCGGGGGGGCTTGGCCATTAATATGATTTTTACTTCTCTTCCACTAGCTGGTGGCCACACCATTACCGACCAACTTTCAGGCGACTTTGACTCCCTTGGCTCTCTTATCTCCACTCTTCTCCCCTACATCTTTACTCTCGCCGGATTAATTTTATTTTTTGTCATCATTGGTGCTGGCTTTACCATGTTTACTTCCGCCGGCAATCCAGACAAAACCAAAAAAGCCGGCCAACAACTCACCTTTGGTTTAGTCGGCTTCTTTGTTGTCTTTGCTGCCTACTGGATCTCCCAGCTTTTAGAAAACATCTTTGGCGTCTCCATCCTCGGCTCCTAACCTAAGGTTCGTAACCTTCATGTAGCCATTAATAATTATGAATCAATTACCCCAGCACATCGCCATTATCTGCGACGGCAATCGCCGTTGGGCCAAGCGTCAGGGAAAATCTGAGTTCTCCGGCCACAAATACGCTGTTGAAACTACTGTCGAAAATCTTATCGACCACGCTATCAAACTAAAAATTCCCTACCTAACTTTCTGGTTTTTTAGCACCGAAAACTGGAACCGAGGCAATGCTTGGGTCAAAAAATTCTTTGACCTCTTTAGGTTTTTACTTCCCAAAGCCACAGATAGCTACCTAAAAAAAGGAGTCAAATTTAACCATATTGGTGACTTATCAAAGCTACCAAAGGATCTACAAAACTTCTTTAACGACTGGATTGAAAAATCAAAAAACAACACCAAGCTAACTGCCACCATCGCCTTCAACTACGGTGGCCGTGACGAAATCATTCGAGCAGTCAATAAACTGCTCGAATCAAGGTCCGTCCTTTGCGAACGCGAAGGCCGGACCTTAAAGGATTCAAGTGGCGCTAGCCACCTGAAAAAACTAACTTCAAAGGATTTCGAACAGTACCTCGACACTGCCTCACTCCCAGACCCCGATTTACTCATCCGCACCGGCGAAAACAACCAACGCCTCTCTGGCTTTATGCTCTGGCAACTTACCTACACCCAACTCTATTTTTCAAACACTCTCTTTCCCGATTTAACTCCCAAAGAGCTCGACAAAGCTATCACTTGGTACCAAACCCAAACCAAAAACCTAGGAAAGTAATCTCGCTCGCTCGCCCACTCCACAAGAAATCACTTGTTTTACTCCAACCAATTTTTTCAATTCACTCATCAACTGTTTTTCATCTTTTCTTTTACAAATCACGTGTATATGAGGCCCCGCATCGGCCGTAAAGTACGCCATAATTCCTTTCTCTCTCAACTCAAATACTTTATTCATTATTCTTAAGCTTGCAGGTTCCCAATACAATATTGCAGGCTTACTAGTCATTGCTAACACATGTAATCTAAAACACTCAGTCTCTACTACTTCTCCAATTTTTTCCCACTTATTCAGCCTAATTGCCAATTTAATCTTCCCCAAATTCCTCTCAGCTCGTTTTATCGCTTGGGTAAAATATGGGCTAGTTTTTGCTAAATCCATACCCCTTGTACTCCCAACCTCTTTTTCTCCATCTTGATCAACCTCAATCAATAAAACTCTAATATCTAAGCTCTTGCCAATCTTGATAGATTCAGCATATGAGCTCTTGTTATCACTTCCTTTATGCCAAATCACAATTCCTCCGGGAATTGACCGGCAAGCAGAGCCCGACCCTAACCTGGCTAACACACTTAACTCTTTTTCAGACAAATTTAGCCCAACAGCTTTACTACCTGCCAAACTCAAAGCTGCAAAACCAGAAGCAGACGACGCCATCCCCGAAGCTTTCTTAAAATTATTTCTTGTCACTACTCTCGCTTTTATATCAACTCCTGCCATACCTCTTATTCTATCTAAATGCCTTACCACTCGAAGCCTTTCTTTTTTAGAAAAATCACCCCCAGACAACACAACCTTATCTTCTTTAAATCTTTTATCAAACTCAACTTCAGTGACTGTCCATAATTTGTCTAATGTAATCGAAATTGAGGAGTTCATGGGCAACCTCAATTCATCATCAGCTTTTCCCCAATACTTCACCATTGCGATATTGGGGTGAGCTTTAGCTTTAACCTTCATCGCTCTATTCTAGCTCCAACAGCTCCCAAATTCACTCTTAAAACTTCTCCCCCGGCTTGCACAATCGCTTTTTCCACTCCTTTTCTTTTCTCTTCAGAAGTAACCGCTATCATGCAATCCCCTCCGCCAGCTCCAGACAACTTCGCTCCATAAGCTCCAGCTTTTAAACAAGCTTCAATCAAACGATCCAGCTCCACGCTACTCACTTGAAGCTTTTGTAAAACCAACTGGTTTTTATTCATCAACTCTCCCACTTCTTCCCAATCACCTTTATTAATCTTTTTCTCAGCCAAATTCACTATCTCAGTTATCTCTCTAAACCACTTATTTACCTTTACAGGATGTTGTCTTTTTATCTCTCCCACCTGCCTCACCAAAGTCGGTGTATCCGCTTTTATTCCCGTATACCCTACCACAATCGGCAATGGTTCCGAACTTTCCGATGTTTTAGTTCGGAACCTTAATCTTCGTATCTCCCTCCCTCCCGTCACAAAACACAACACTTCTCCATACAAAGCCGCCGCAATATCAAAACCACTCCCCACCCCCTGAACATCCAAAACCACTTGGTAACAGAAATCAAACAACTCCTTATCACTTATTTTAATTTTTTCCAACTCAAACAAAGCCTTGGCCAACCCCACCGTCACTGCCGCCGATGACCCAAATCCATATTTACTAGAAAAATGATTCTCAGTAACTACCTTCAAACCACCATTCTGGTGTCCCTCATAGAATCTCTTGACTGTCATCTCAATAAACCTCAGTCCTTTAGAAATTCTTCTAGTTCCTAGTTCATCAAGTTTTTTTCTCTCATAAATCCCCACTGCCGGTGCTTTAACTACCAATTCATCACCTTTAATTTTTTCCACCGTCACCAAAAATCTTTGATCCACCGCCGCCACCAAACAAGGATGGTTGTGAACCACGCTATGCTCCCCAAACAACATCAACTTTCCTGGAGTACTGGCTTTAATTTTATTCATAAGACACTCCCTCATCCCCAAGTTTTACTTGATAGTAAGGATATCCTTTAGTCGTCGCCAACCTAATTAATCCTTCGCTATCTTGATGGTAAGCCAAAATTATACCTGATCCTGATTTTACTCCACCAGCCCCACACACCTTTGCCGCTCCCCCTATTTTTTTAATCTCTTTAACTATCTTTTTTGCTCTCTCACCCACTACTCCAATTTTTTCCAACAAACGCTGATTTTCTTCTATCAAATCTACTTCCCAATTTTTCGCGATCTCTCCCATCCTCATAAACTCTTTTTTATAACTCCCTTTTGCCACTTGTTTCACCATCTCCCCTGTACTCTCTTCCGGCCTCCCGCTATCTATTAATATAAATTCGAGGTTCGTAACCTCGAATTTATCAAACTTTCCCTTCTCATACTTCATCGCTCCCCCTTCTCGAACAATTACCTGATCTACTCCACTAGATTTTCCATGTTGAAAATCTTCACTTTTTTTAACTATCTGATTTTTAACTTCCTCATTTTTATCCTTCAACATCGCCCACACAACTCCGGTTGCCAGCGCCGCCGACGATCCCAACCCTCCCGTTGTGGGCAACTCAGACTCAATCATAATCTCAACTCCTTTATACTTCCCTTCGACTTCTTTCAAACACTCATTCACCACAAACTTCGACAACCCAAGATCATCATACTTATCTTTAATCACCACTTTATCTTCTTCAAGCAACCTTGCCTCAACCCTCAATCTTCTATTAATACTCGCTACCACAGCCGGATACCCGTAAACCACCGCATGCTCTCCGGCTAAAATAATTTTCCCCGGTACACTAACTTTAACCATTACTTCTCCAATCCAATTCACTCCAAAACTGCTCATTTGGGATCACTGATCCCGATGCCACTTTTTCAGCCAAAATATTAAATCTTTCTTCGTTTTTCAATCTGACACTTCTTCTTCTCCACTCTCTAGTAGCTTTTGGTGATCTACAACCATCAACTGGTAGTCCTCTTGCAAATGAACTACCATTTCCAATTCTATAGCTTACATTACTTTCGGCATAAGCTCTCATTGGATTACTTCGTCCACGCTCCCTCACTTTACCCCCCACACCTTCATTTCCCAATAACCCAAATACCCAAAAACAAATACAGCCAAGCCTATCAAAACCCAACCAATAACAATCAAAACCCCTTGCCATAAACTAATCAAACCAATTAACAGCATTACCACCGGCCAAACCAAAAACAACAACTGCTGTGATCTATCTTTCTCTCTCTGTAATCCCCTCAAAGTCTTAAAAGGATGAACCACCAACCCTAAACTATTTTTCAAAAACAAATAACTTTCTTTAATCCCCAGCAACACTAATATTTTTATCCATTTCTTCATCATAAATTTTTGCAAAAGCCCATCGGGCCCTGGTTAATCGAGACTCAATTGCCTTCACACTCTCTCCAGTTTTCTCGGCAATCTCTTTCATCGAAAAACCATGTATATACTTTAGTCGTAAAACTAGGGAGTATCCTTCACTCAATTTTTTCAAAGTTTTTACAATCTGCCTTTTCTTTTCTAACTCCTGATATGCCAACTCAGGTCCTAGTGCCTCACTCACCAACCTTTCTAAAAATGGAAACCTAGAAAACAAAATCTGCTTTATCTTCTTTCTTCTATAAAAATCAGCCACTTCATGCCTAGCAATACTCGCCACAAAGGTAAAAAGTTCGCTCTCACCCCTAAATCTTGGCAAACTATCCCAAGCCCCGATCAAAGTATCTTGAACTATCTCTTCAGCATCTTCTAGGTTGTCAATTTTTGTCAGCACAAAATTCATCAATCGCTTTCTAAACTTTTTTGCCAACAACTCTTTTTGTAATTTATCTTGACTCATATATGGCTTATTTTATCACTTTTTGATATAACTTACTTACTATGGCCTTTCAAATTGATGAAGCCTTTTGGATAAAAGAAGGGAAATCTGTCGATTCAACTTTCTCCACTCCAGCAGTCTTAGTCACCCTAATTGTAAAAAATATTTTTGTTATTGCCGGAATTATTCTTTTTTTCTTCATCATCGCCGGCGGCCTTAGCATTATTCTTAATGCCGGCAATCCAGACAAACAAAAACAAGGCAGTAAAACTCTTGGCTCTGCAGTTGCCGGGTTCCTTATTCTCTTTGCTTCATTCTGGATTATCCGGATTATCGAAGCTCTCACTAACGTCCAAATACTAGGAGCTTCATGACATTTTTATCCACATTTGGAGCCATTAAAGCCCCCGCTGACACAGTTTTAGAAAGTGAAAGTCTAATAATTTTCTTAAACAAAATCATTTCTCTACTCTATACTGTTGGCGGTCTAATCGTTTTTGTTAATCTTATTGTAGCTGGCTACAAATACATCTCCGCCGAAGGAGACTCCAACAAAATTGCCCAAGCCGGCAACACCATTCTTTACTCGGTTTATGGCCTCATCTTAGTTGTTGCTAGTTTTATTATTGCATCTGTAGTTGGCCAAATATTCTTTAAAGATCCCACCGCCCTCACTCAACCAAAATTTGAATTTCTACCTTAATCATATGCCTAATACTCAATCAGAATCATTCACTCCCCCAACTGGGTTATCCGGAAAAACTTTGGGTTACACCCCCGGTTCAGAAACTGGGGCCAGTCTGTCCATTGTTTTATCAAACGTCATTGGTGTCATCACTATCGTCGCCGGCTTCTCTTTTCTTATTTATTTTCTTATTGCCACTGTCAACTTGATTACTTCCGCCGGAGACACAAACAAAATTCAAGTAGCCCGTACCATGATGACTAATGCTTTAATTGGTATTATTATCTCTGCCGCTGCCTACCCTCTCGCCTCTCTCGTCTCTACTCTTCTTGGTATCCCTTTAACTGAACCAAGTGCTTTATTTTCACAATATATTACTTTTCCCGGTAACTAAACATGGCTGACACCACTACCTCCCAACAATTTTTCGGCAACGTCGCTCCTCCAACAGCGGTTAAAAATTATGGCAGTCAAGACGCCTCTGGTTTAATTTTTTTACTCAACAACTTAGTAAAAGTTGCCATCTTTGTGGGTGCTGCCTGGACCTTAATTAACTTTATTATTGCCGGCATCCAGTACATCGGTTCTTCAGGTAAACCAGATTTAGCCAAAACCGCTTCTTCAAAAATCTGGATCTCTTTACTTGGACTAGTTATCATTGCCAGCTCAATTATCCTAGCCGCCATTATTGGCCTGATCTTTTTTGGTGACTCCACCGCTATCTTAAACCCCAAACTACCCTTGCCTGGAGGAACCCCATGATTCAACTTACCGGTTTTTCAGGCTACTCAGATTCCTCTAGGGCCACCAACGCTCCAGTTAGATTTACTGAAATTGTCTCAAACATTATTTCAGTCATCACTATCTTTGCCGGCTTTGCCTTTCTCTTTTGGTTTGTTATTGGCGCCTTTACTTGGATTACCGGTGGTCATGATCCCGGCCAACTAGAAAAAGCCAAAAAACAAATGAGTGACGCTTTTATTGGCTTGATTGCTACCGCCACCGTTTTACCAGTTACCTATCTCATTGGTAAGCTTACCGGCATCGATATTTTAGCTCCCGAAAACATCTTAAACTCCCTCATTCCTCAATAATGTATAATAAATCATATGCCTATAGTCAACAAAGCCATCCCCAATCTCCCTGAAGGTAGCGCTGGTCTAACCAAGTACATTGCCATTGTTTGGAAGGCCCTAGTCATTCTCGGGGGTATTGCCACCCTTCTCTACTTAGCTTGGGGGGCTCTCGATTGGATCTTTTCCGGTAGCAATCAAGATCGGCTTAAAAGAGCTAAAGACAAAATGTTTAACGGCATCTTTGGTTTAGTTTTCCTCGCCCTTTCCTATGTTATTATTAAGCTAGTCAGCACCTTCACTGGTCTAAATATCTTAAATCCTGACTGGCAAATCTTACAATAAATATGGCAAATTTAACTAACGTTGAATCAGAGGTTGGTGGTTTTTTCAAAATCAAATCAATTGGAGGCTTCCTTCATAATTTTATCCAAGTTGTTTTAGTTGTTGCCTCCATCTCCACTCTTTTTTACCTTTTCTGGGGAGGGATTGAATACTTAACTTCTGGCGGAGAACAAGATAAGGCCAAATCAGCAAGGTCAAAAATTACTCAAGCTATCACCGGCCTAGCCATCACTGCCGTCGTCTGGGTTTTATGGCGTCTAGTCATTTACTTCTTAGGCATCTCTTCATCTGCCGGAGGATCATTTGAAATTAAAATACCCAGCCCTTAAGTTAATTATCCTTGACTTTATTACAAATTATTTTCATAATAACTTAATATGATTTCAAAAGCCTTCGCTCAATCAACCATCTCCATCAAAGAGCCAACTACTGGCGTCAAAGATATTGGCAATCTTCTTTCTGCCGGCATTCAGGTTTCCATGATCATCGCCGCCATCCTCACCTTTGCTTTTCTGGTTTGGGGAGGTATCCAATGGATACTATCCGGAGGAGACAAAACCCAAACTCAAGCCGCCCGAGACCGCATCACCATGGCTTTAGTTGGTCTAGCCATCGTTGCTGCCGCTTGGGCTCTAATGAAAGTCATCGGTTACTTCTTTGGAGTTGACGTCTTTAACTTTGCTATTCCTACTGCCGGCAGCTAATCATGAGTGCCAATGGCGCAGCTACTTTCTCCGATTTAGAAGCAGTCTTTCAAAACATCTTTCAAGTGGCTCTCACCCTTGGTGGTATCACTGTTTTTATCATGCTTCTTGTTGGTGGTTTCAAGTACTTAACTTCAGGAGGAGACCCCAAACAAACCGCCTCTGCAAGCTCTACTATTACAATGGCTGTCATTGGTTTATTGGTAGCCATTGGTTCTTGGTTTATCATAAAACTCCTTGCCGAAGTTACTGGCATAGACCTCTTTAAATTCTCAATAGTTGGTGATAATTAACCTAAGATTTTTTCCCTCAAATGCTATACTAGCTTAATGAAATCGTTGCTATATATCTTCATCCTTTTGTTTACTTGTGTGCCCAGTATTTATGCCGCCGAAACCCACCCTCTTCGCCCCTTTCCTGGTAATCCTGCCGAAACCACTGACGCTAGTTTTCTCACTCCCTACTGTGCCTCTCGCCCCACCGCTGTTCAACCAAATACTTTCGACAAACGAAATGACTACATTACCCTAAGAGTTCAAGGAGACCTTACTTCAGATTTTTCCGAATTTATTACCCCCCTACTTTCTATCACCAATCCAGAAAAAGAAGACTATGATTTAGACTTTGAACAAAAAGCCAAGCGCTATCTAGCCGATTATCTTGAAGGTCGGTCCTACTACGAACCAGAGGCGGAAATACAAAATCCCAATCTCACTCAACAACAAGACCTTCTTTCTCGCATGGGTGTTTTTAGAAAATTAGCCCCAGCAACTTATCAAGACAAACTCAGAAGAACTTTAATTCAAAGGGGGCATGGAGATTTTCAAACCTTAGAAGAACTAGAAGTCATCTATGGCTTTAAACCTTCAAGCGTTAATGTCAATCCCAACACTCCAGTCCAATTTCTTACTATCAATGACTTCTATGAGAACTGGGCTCCTCTACCAGAAGAGTTCGACACTTGGGATGAATACCAAAGAGCCTATGAAAACTGGGCTAACTGTAATCAAGATAGAACCGACTGTTCTCAATGGTATACTCTCTGGCCCTATGTTCCCCTCTTCACCCGTGAAGACTCTGTTGGCCAAATTACCACCTTTGATGAACCAGGTCAAACCAGTAATCCCACAACAATCACCCAAGTCCACCACCCTCATTTAGCCAGAACCTACGAAGTTGTTAGCTCCTTAAGCAATCTACTCTCTCCCTGGGAAGAAAGTCCAATTATCCAAGATCCTCAACTTCCTTCAAACTGGATCACTCCAGCTCCTTGGAACCAAGACCCCTACTGGATTGATTCCGGCCAAAATCTTCCTCCAGACTCCGGCACCGTCTGCGACCCCCAAAACACTCTTGTTATGTCTTCAGGAGACTTGGCTCTAGATAGCTATGTCAACACTTCAGTTTTCAAAGAACTTGTCATTAGAAATCCTCGCTACGACCCCAACTGTGCCGTTTGGGTTGACATCCCCAACCTACCAGATCATGGAGGTGGTGGCTGGGACTACTCCAACTGCTACTTCACTATCGATGTTCGCTTCTCCCCCACTTCCCTTAGAACCAGAACTCCATTCTTAGCAGAAATTACTGACCGCCTCACCACCGGCAGGTACGCTCTCTTTAATATCTTTAGAAGCACTGAAGAAATCCAAAACGAACCTCCGGAAAATTTCCCCGGAGTCGGATACGAAGAAGAAGAAAATCCTACCTACTCTTTTTCTAACGGCTCCGCCGAAGCTGGCAACAGAAATTCCGGCACCACTGCTAAGTACTACTACAAATAC
Organism: uncultured bacterium; assembly: GCA_963980215.1. Classification (GTDB taxonomy): domain Bacteria; phylum Patescibacteriota; class Microgenomatia; order UBA1400; family CG1-02-47-37; genus CAXBYZ01. The sequence goes on from CAXBYZ010000017.1 coordinate 9,859, forward strand.
TTAGGCTGGATCCAATGTCAAAAAGAAAAACTCCTAGCCCGCCTCTCTCCTGCAGATACCTATGTCCCCTTCGCCACCGAGTGTAGTAACCTTCCTTCGGGTTTTGATGAAAATAATAATGAAGATGATAAAAACAGTAAAGATGGAAGCCTTGCGGGTCTTTGTGCCCTTGCCAATGAATACAATTTTGACTGTGAAATCCTTAAAGCCTTTAAATTGCTCGAAACTGGAACTGGTGAATATGAATATAGCTGTAACTCACAAGGTTATTGTGGCGCCTTTCAGGTTGCTGGTGGTCTCCAACTAGGTTTAGGCATTCCTCTAGATAAATTTAAAACCCCGTTGGGCAATGCCGAAGCCGCCATTCGCCAAATGCAAATGAGAATGTGTCAAGCCGACGGAGGTTGTAATAATAGCAAGTGGGACCCTGCAATAAAAGACAAATACTATCTTGAACCAGGTGAATTTGATAAAGCCGCCTACTATCACTATGGTAGTGATCAACCCGACGAAGCGACTCAAAAAAGATGGGGTGAGGGAAAGTCTTACTCCGACGCCATTGAGTATGTTGTTAATAATGAAGAACTACCAAGCGGAGAGCTCCCATAATGTTTTTCTCTTTACTTACCTTTATCTTTTCAACTATCCTCTTATATCTCTCTTCTAGAGCTTTAACCAATATTCTTTTCAAGATTTTTTCTCGCCTTACCAAATCCCAAACCACTTCCATCAACTTAATCTTCTTCCTCTTTCTCCCCGGAATTTTCCTCCACGAATTCTCTCATATCCTATCAGCCACCCTGCTTCGCGTCCCCACCGGCCGCCTTTCTCTCAAGCCCGAGCTTCAGGTTCCGAACTCTCAGATAGGGTTCCGAACTTCAGCAAGTACTCTTGCGAGTCCGACGAACGTCGGACCTAGTTCGGAACCTAAGAAATTTGGAAGCCTCACCCTCGGCTCCGCCCAAATTGCTTCCACCGATCCCATTCGCCTCACTCTAATTGGCACCGCTCCTTTTATTACTGGCACTACTATTCTTTGGCTTATATTAACTCTTGGTTTAAACTTAAACCTCACCCAGCTCTCCTTAAACCCAATTTTACAAACCCCACCCCTTATCCTCTTTCTCTTTGGCTATCTCCTCTTTGCTATTAGTAGCACCATGTTTTCTTCCCCCTCAGACCTACAAGCCGCCGGCTTTCCTCTCTTTTTACTTATATTTATTTTTGGCATCTTTAAAATCACCAACCTTCAAATCCCCCCAGCTTTACTCACTTCTATTACCAACTTTCTCTCTTTATTATCTCTAGTTTTTGGCCTCACCCTAACCCTAAACATCCTAATCTTTCTCCCCCTTAAACTCCTAACCAAAAATATGCTAAACTATTCATGATATGAAACTGCCATGGTTTAAAGCTACCCTTATTACCTTCCTAGTTCTATTGTTTTCTTTTGTTACTTCCTCAAGCATCCATGGTGAAGTTGACCCCTTAACCCCAGAAGAGCTTGATCAAATCAACCAACAATATCAACAGGTTGACCAAAGAATGATGAACGCCGGAGAAGTTCAACGCCTATTAAATCAAAGTAAGTGGGATATCACCGAAGAGCAGTACTCGTTCCTTCTTGGTCAAGAAAATCTTCCTTGGTCCGTCGAGCCATTTACTGCCAATTTATTTTTACTTACCCTTCACCCCCTTAATTTAGGCATTAGTGGTGCTCCTCAAACAATCGAAGGAGACGTCGTAGTACAAACTCCGGGCGCAATTCACCTAGCTGGTGGATTAGTCTCCCAAGTAATTACTCGCCCCCCATCAAGCTCAGTTGAATACATTGCCGATCTTGGTTCAAAAATTGGCTTAGCCAAACCAGCTTACGCCCAAAACGGCACTGGCTATCAAGGCTTATCTGGCGTCCTTGAAACTTGGAAAATATTTAGAAATATTTCCTATGCCTTATTTGTCATTATCTTTGTGGTTGTGGGTTTCATGATTATGTTTAGATCAAAGCTAAACCCTCAAACCGCCGTTACCCTTCAACTGGCTTTACCAAAGCTTATCATTACCCTTCTCTTAATTACCTTCTCCTACGCCATCGCCGGATTTGTTATCGACATGATCTACTTTCTAACCTACCTAGCTGCCAACATTCTTTCTCTTAATCCTATAACATTCACAGGAAATAACATGAAAGATATGCTTGATATCTTTAATCCCTGGATTGCTGGAGACACCATATCCAACAGTTTAAACAATCTTTTTCCTCAAAACTCTCCCTTAGATGTAGCCGCTGGTGTTCTCACCGCCGGAGAACGACTGTTTGGTATCTCTCTTCTAAAACTAATTGTTGGCGGAGCCATTCTCTTTAGTGTTCTAAAACTATTAATCCAACTAGTTCTAGCTTACGTTAACATCATCCTTCAAGTAATATTTGCCCCTATTATGCTCCTCTTTAATGCTCTTCCCGCCGGCAACTCCTTCTCTTCTTGGATTAAAAATCTAATCGCCAATGCCGCCGCCTTTCCCGCTGTAGCCATTATGATTATGGTTGGAAGTGTTTTAGTTACTCCCGGATCTGGAAGCAGCCCAGACACCCTTCAACTTCCTTTTATTGGCTTTCTCTCTGGTAGTCAAGACTTCGTTCAAACCATCATCGGCTTTGGCCTTATCATGCTTCTACCAAAGGTTGTCACTATGATCCAAGAAGCTCTCAAAGCCAAACCAGCCATGCCTGCCGGTGCCGCTGTTATTGAAGGTGTTGGTGCCGCCGCCGCACCTCTCGCTGGTGCCTGGAAAGCCAGAAGAGAAACCCTCCAAAAACGAAAAGAGTCTCAACTCCAAGCCCAACAAATTGGCCAATACGTTAAGGGTCCTTAGTGGCCTCCACCAGCATCTTTTACCACTCCCTTGAAACTCTCCCCCAAACCTTGCACAGCCCCTTGCCTAATTTCACTTCTTACATCCCAAGTGTCGGTTATCCACTTCCACAGCTTCTTTAATGCCCAACGAAACACCCCCGCCGGAGCCCAATCTTTAATTACCGTTACTCCAAAAATCTTCTTATCTTTCCAGTGAAATCCACCCACCAACAACCAACTTAATGGTTTAAGAGTGTTTCCTAAGCCCAAAGGAACTTTATCCAAAAAGTGATACCATTTCTTTACCGGATCGGCAAAACCCACCAATTCACCTTTGATATCATGATGAGCATCCGGCATCAGCTTCCCTGCTCGAGCAAACTGATCAATCACTTCAGAAATTTGCGAATAACTAAATGGTTTTTTCAGTTTTCTTTCTCTCTTTGCCAAACAATTTCCCACCCCCAAAGTTTCAGTCTCATAATCCAAAGTCCCATCCCACCTCTCAGAAACCTTTTTCCAATTAATATCTGCTGTATTATGTTCTCTATCTACCTTAACCGTCTCCAAAGTCGCTAATGGATTTATCCCCCCACCCACCACTGTCATATACTCTTTCCATTTACGAAGTAGCAATTGAGACTTTCTATTAGAGTCCGATTGTCCATAATAACCCGGGGCACTAATAGCTTCAATTATTTTATTTGGAGAGTGATAATCGCCCATCAACCACGCCAACATCGCTCCTCGGTACTTATCCGCAGATAACAAATATTGAGACTCTTTATACAGTCTCTGTCCCCAAGTGGTGTCGTTAGATTGGCCTCCACTTCCCCACTTTAAGTTGGCATAGGTATAATTTTGTTTCATATACCAATACAAACCAGTGAATCCTTTTTTTTCTCCACCAGGAACCTCTCCTCCATTAAGCCCACCATCAATCGATCCACTCCAATCAATCTTTTTTAAATCATCCCAATGTTGATCCATTAATATCTTTCCCTTGGTTTCCCCAAACCGATAAACTACTTTCTCTTCCAACATCTCTCTTAAAAATTTATCCGCTTCCCCGCCCCGATTATCATCAACTAGTTGCTTATATCTACCATATACATCCAAAAACCTCTGCCTACTCATAAACATTCCGTCTCTATCTTTCATTATTAACTTCATAATTTCTTTTCTTTCTTCAGTTTTACCCTTTTTACCAATCTCAGTATGACTCCCGAACAACTCTGGGTTAATCTCCTTCATCCTTTGTGTGATAAAATCCCCATAATCCAAGTTAATGTGAGATCGTAAATGAGCTGGTCCTATCCCAAACATCTGCACATAACGACTAAAATGCAAAATCTTGGTATGCCAATCTTTAGTGTGGCCATCAAACTCCTTATCCCAATGAGCCGAAGCTAAACCAGTAAATTTCCACACCCCTTCAGCCAACTTAAACTGCATTTTATATTCATTAAACATATCTCCAAAACTATGGTCATCTTCCCTTATCCCTCCTAGGGCCATATCAATAACCGGGCTTTTTCCGGTCTTTTCATCTTTCCATCTATTGTTTTTACCCAATTCATTAAGGATTATTCTTGACTCCTGTCCCCCAGTGTAACCCATCCCCTTTTCACCCACCTGAACCATTGTCATCTTGGCTCGAACTTGATCCAATTCTATTACTTCTCCCCTGGAATTCTTCAATTTAAAGGTTATCCCTTCACTCACGCCATGTCTTTCTTTTAATAATTCAATTACCCTTTTTTGATTAATATTCCCGTCAATATCCACCAAGCCCATGTTTTTCATAATCGCTTCTCGTACTATCTCTTTTTCCGCTTTTTCTCGAATATTTGTCTGCCTGCTCAACACCGGATTAGCAAATCTCTCTTGATTCATAATATCCAAAACGTCTCCAGCTGTAATCTTCACACTATCTCCCTCAACGGCCAGTAAATCCTCAAAATTACCAGCATCAATTTTTTCCAATTCTCGTCCATCTTTATACACCACCAAATTTAAAAATCCTTTATTCACTTCTGCCGTATGCATCCGGTTGACTTCATCCTTCCCTAAATTTGGATCATTCAGCTCAGATTTACTCAACACCATTTTTCTATTAGTATTTCCTTTTTTGTCCTTCACCATCTCCACTTCATAAAATCCCAGTCTCCCCTTGATTTCTTTTCCTACACTCTTCATCTTTAACACCTTTGGTATCTGCTCGGTACTAATTGCTCCCTGAACCCGAACCATATCCTCAGCCCCTCCTGACCTTGAATAATGATTTCCAATCTCATGAACAATAATCGTCGAGCTTATCTCATCTCTAAAGTCATCATTTGCTCTATCCACATGTCTTCCGTCTCTCAATTTCATCAATAATTCTAACTCCTCATCACTTATTTTAATTTCTGTTCTGTACTGAGTTATAATTTTATTTTCAGAAACTTGGTCAGTCATTTGCTCAATTGTTTTTTCAAAATGCAGGTTTGTTTTTTCCAATATCCCCGCTACATCCATCAAATACTGCCTGGCTGAATAACTTGTACTCTCCTCTCCTCCAGACACTACTTTATTCATCTGCTCCATCACCCAATCCTTAACATCTTGGTTAGTCACTGCAATTTCTGCTCCCGGCCCTTCTATTGCAATCCTTTCCAACGCCATCTTCACGATCTCTTTTTTCGCCCCCTCCAACATTACTTCAGGATCCATTGGAGATTCCGTTGCCACTCTCCACTTCTCAAATGTTTTTAGTGTACTTCTTGCTCTTTTATACTCTCCATTAGCTATATAACCAGCCGCCTGCATCAAATCAATCGATTCATCAACTTCTCCTGAATTACTTTCCAAGTCAACCATTTTCCTATCAATATTATGTGTAGCTGTTTTATCAGCAATCATCTCAGCTGTTTTACTCCAATCTCCCCCAGTTGACTGATAATATTTTTGAATATCTCCCTTTGCTTCCGCTTTTGCCCCGGGAACAGTTCTTACAAAATCTTCCATTTGATTTTTAGATAAATATTTCTTTTGATTTTCCTCCGGTATCTCCATCTTTTCTAGCTCTATCTTTGCTTCTGCTTTAGTCATCGCTCTAGCCACCTCTATTTTTAACTCATCTAGTTCAGCCTCAGTAATCAAACCCACCTCTTTAGCTAATTTTATATCTCCCAACAATTTTTTTGCTTGCTCATCATTCACCGCCCTTGGGTTTGTCGACAGCTTAGCTTTCAACACCTCCACTTTATTTTTAACCCCCTTAAGCTCTGTTAATCCCTCTGTTTGAAGCTCAGCCGCCTGAATTTTAGATTTTATCTCAAAATCCCAATACTCCCTAATCTGTAACGGCCCCCTGTACTCTAACCCCTCAATCAATCCGGTTATCTCCAGTTGATTATCCACCATCTGGTTGTTATAGCTTACAATTAAATCCATATCCGGCCGTCTTTTATTAAGTTCTTGGGTTAACTGGATCATCAACTCATCGCTTCTCTTCATTTTTGTCCACAACTCAGCCGTTCTCGTTTCCCGTGAAGCTAGCCTTCCGGTCTCATCATTATTGGCTCTCCCCGCCTCCTTTTCAACTTCATTGATCAATTTTTCTATTCTCTTTTCTTGAGTTTCTTCCAATTTTCTTAATTCCTTTTTTCTTTTATCCGCCGGCATTTTCTCAATTTTTTCCAGTTCTTTTTTAACATCTGCGCTAATCTCTTCTAATTTTCGTTTATGTTCTTCCTTTCCTCCGACCAATCTTCTTTTAAAATTATCCTTAGTTGACTCAAGATTCTTTTTCCATTTTGATTCCAACTCTCTTTGTTTTTTTTCTTTAAGCTTTTTTTGCACATCTCCAACTACCACTTTCTCCGGCACTCTCTCTCCACTTCCACCCACTCCCTTTTCAGACCCCCCGCTGGTTCTAGCCTCCTTATCCGCCATATGTCATATTATACCAATCAATTGACTAAATCTCGA
>CAXBYZ010000018.1:0-14543 GCA_963980215.1 uncultured bacterium
CAATCTTTATTAACAAATTTTAGGAAAAATCCGCTCTAATCTACCCTAGACCCTAATTAAATACTCCATCTGCTGATAAAACAAAATCTACTCCAACGTAAGGATAATCTCCTCTCGATTCAATACCAATTATTTGAGAAGCTATCAAAAGCTCTTCTGGTGTCAAAGGATTATCTGGATCAATGTTATGAGCTAACAATACTTTCCTGTCTTCTGGATCAATCACCCTTTCTCCTGTTAAAAGCAGTGATTTCCCCCCCATCGCAGTATTAGACACTATTGATTTAGCATCCAAATATAAAGGACTATCTGGATTTATTAAAAATTCATCTACTCTCGTTCCACCAGCAGTCATTACTACTATAAATTTTTCTAACTCTTTATTTTTAAGTTTTAAGTTATTATTGGGATTATCCTTCTTCTTTTTCTCAGCACTTCTTATTAAAGATCCATAATGTGCCTTGCCAAAACAATCAACTAAAACTCTAAAAGAAGTGTGATAATCTGACGGTGTCTCAACATAGTTCTCAAAATACCATTTTTTTTCCACTGAACCATTAATTAAAGGGTTTAGGTCTCCAGATTCTACCCTTTGCATAAGATTCTCTAACTCAGATAACGACTTTGCTCTCCCTAATGATAAAAGCCAAGAAACAAAGCGAATTTTTTGACTTTTCTCTTCTAATAAATAAATTCCCTCGCCACCATGTTGATTGATTTGTTTTGCCACAAGAGGAGTCTCTGTATCCACAACCCGAGCAATATCTACTCTTCTTGGCATAGGTATATCTATTTTTCCCGCCAAATAGTCATCTTGCTCTAGTTGATTCATTGTTCTTGCTAAGCCACTGTCTATTCCCATGGCTCTCGCATTTTTTGCATCAAATTCTTTGTCTTCAATCACTTCGTATCCATTTCTTTCTGCAATCTCAACTATTTGAATTTCAAACTTTTTAGTAGAATTTCCTCTTAGGGCATATCTAAGCCCTGGCATATTCTCCTCCATTGAGACATATCCTTCGGGGATGTAAAAAACTTTTCTCTGATCAACTAATTCTTTCTTATCCAATTGTCTTGGAGCTTCAGATGAAGTGCTCATATTTAACATATGTACATATTACCAAATAAAAAAGGTTCGTGTTAAGCCTACTTGGCTCCGCGGGTAGGATTCGAACCTACAACCAGCCGATTAACAGTCGGCTGCTCTGCCGTTGAGCTACCGCGGAATATTAAATTGTTAACGCCATATTCTACCATGCCCCCCTTCATATGATAAGATTCTCTCTATGAGAAACTTCCCCACCCAATTCATCTTCAATCAATCGCTCACTTCTCTTCCTTTTGGTCTCTGGCTTCTCCCACTACTAAGCTGGAGTCTTGTCTGGAAAGGCATTGCCCTCTGGAAAGCCGGTCGAAACAAACAACTCTACTGGTTTATTAGCTTGCTTATCCTAAACACCGCCGGCCTCCTCCCCATCCTCTATCTAGCTCTATTTCAAAACAATTTGACTTCTTCAAAACCAACTAAAAAACCTGTTGCTCTGAATAGAAAAACTGTCTCTACTAAAAAAGGTAAATCTCAATCCAAGTAATCTTGTAACTTCTTTCTCTGTGATGGGTGTTTTAGTTTTCTTAATGCTTTTGCTTCAATCTGTCTGATTCTCTCTCTAGTTACTCCAAACTCTCTTCCCACTTCTTCCAAAGTCATAGATTTCTTAGTCTCATCCAAACCAAACCTCATCTTCAAGACCTTAGACTCTCTGTCAGAAAGTGAGTCCAAAACTTCATCCACATTCTCTTTAAGCATCTTAATGCTAGTCATGTCATAAGGGGAAAGTTGATTATCATCAGGAATAAAGTCACCCAAATACGAGTCTTCATCATCTCCAATTGGTTTCTCCAAAGAAGTTGTTTTTTGAGAAATCTTCATAATCTCCAACACCTTTTTGGGATCAATCTCCATCTCTTTTGCTATCTCTTCAGGACTTGGCTCTCTCCCCATCTCTTGCATCAACTTCCTTGAAATCCTAATCATCTTGTTAATGGTCTCCACCATGTGCACCGGCACCCTAATTGTTCTAGCTTGGTCAGCTATAGCCCTAGTGATCGCCTGCCTAATCCACCAAGTGGCATAAGTCGAAAACTTAAACCCTTTAGTCCAGTCATACTTCTCCACTGCTCGAATCAAGCCTTTATTGCCCTCTTGAATCAAGTCCAAGAAGCTCATTCCCCTACCAATATACTTCTTGGCAATCGAGACCACTAATCTCAAGTTAGAGGTAGTTAATCTTTCTTTAGCTTTCTTATTTCCTCTATCCACACCCTGTGCCAACTCAACTTCTTCTTCACGAGTCAATAACTTAATCCTCCCAATTTCTTTCAAGTACATTCTCACTGGATCACTCGACCCCACTTTTTCCACCTTAGTCATTGTGGCTAACTCTTTTTGCAGTTTAGTCGCTGCCTTCACATCAGTCTTCAGCTCTTCTTCAGCAGTATCAAAAACATCAATGTTGGCTTTAAACAACTTGTCATACAGTTTATCAAGCTCTTCTATCCGCTTCTCCGCATCGGGGAAAATCTTCATCACCTCTTCTTGGGTAACAAAACCTTCTTTCTTTGCTTTTCGCACCAACTTGGATACGTCAACTGGTTTTAATGTTCTTGCTTTTCTTGCCATATCCGTGATTATAGCTTAAATTCCTCAGAAACCCCAACAAATTCGCTTCGCAATTTCTTTAGTTTACTTTGGTTATTCTCTTTTTCTGCTTTTTCTATCTTATAAGACAACTCCTCCATTTTAGCTTTCAGTGAAACTTTTTTAAGTTCTCTTAAGGTTTTTTCAAGCTCTATCTTTAGTTTATCTATATCTCTAGTCATTCCATCTATCTCTGTTAAATATGCTGAATCAACCACCCCAACCAACTCTTCAGGTAAGCTAGCAACAAACTTATTCACATCAAAAAAATTTCTTTTCTTACTCCAATCTTTCAGTTTTCCAATCACTTTACGAACTGCCCCTTCAGGTAAATCTTCGTCATTTACCTTAGTGATCAAATTAGAAACTTCTCCTTCCATCTGCAAAATTAACGACAAAACATGATCAGTTAATACCTCTTCCCTAGTTTTGTTAGCAAAAGATTTCTTTGGTTCTGTTGCTTGAGACTCTCCTCTTTTATACTTCGTCTTCTCAATCTCAGCTAAAACTGACTCTTCATCTACCCCTAAAACAGTTGCTAATTTTTTTACATAATGAGACTTAATCACTTGATTTGACACACCAGCTAAAATCGGTGCTAGCTCTCCAATTATCTTTCTCTTGCCCTCCGGAGTCTCCACTCCATTTCTCTTTATTGATGAATCAATATAAAAATCATAAATTGGCACCGCTGTCTTCACGCTATCTTTCCAGAACCTCGAAGATTTTTGAGCACACTCGTCAGGGTCTTTCCCAAACTTCAAGTTAATCACCCTCACGCTCAAGCCCGCTTTCTCAGCCAACTCAATACCTCTTCTTGCCGCCTGATCCCCCGCCGAATCTGCGTCCAAGGCTAACTTTAAATTATCTGTGTATCTCTTCAATAAATCGACTTGCTCTTCAGTCAAAGCCGAGCCCTTGATAGCCACCACATTCTTTACCCCCGCCTGATAAGAAGAAATTGCATCAAGCTCTCCCTCAACTACCACTGCCTCATTTTTTTTCTTAATAAACTCTCTTGTCTGCTCAAGTCCATACAAAACTCTAGACTTATGATAAAGCACCGTCTCAGGAGTGTTCATGTACTTGGCCGTATCTTTTTCTCCCATAAACACCCTACCAGCAAACCCCACCACCCTCTTTCTATGATCAAACAAAGTAAACATCACTCTATTTCTAAACCGATCAAAATACCCCCTACTCCCTTTAATTACTAACCCCACCATCTCCAACTGATCCGCTTTATACCCTTTTTTAGACACCAAGTAGTTCTCCAGTCCATTCCACTCACTTGGCGAATATCCTAGCTTAAAAAGCTTCATGGCTTCTTTAGTTATTCCTCTTTTTAACAAATACTCTAAAGCTGATTTACCAAGCCTATGCTCCATTAATAGATAGTGATAGTACTCACTTGCCAAGTGATTTATCTCAAGCAACTTATCTTTAGCTAACTGCTCAGGAGTTGGCTTATATCTCTTTAACTCAATCCCAGCTTTTGTAGCTAAAGTTCTCAAAGCTTCTCCAAACTCCATCCCCTCTCTCTCCATCATAAAGCCAAAGACATCTCCTCCCCTCGAACATCCAAAACACTTAAATATCTGTCTTTCCGGAGACACCATAAACGATGGTGTTTTCTCATCATGAAACGGACACAAACCCTTAAAATTCCGCCCCGCCTTTTTCAGCGAAACATGTTGAGAAATCAATCCCACTATGTCTGTCTTTTGTCTAATCTGATCAACTTGATCCATATATCTCCATTTTACCACCAAACGTATCCAACAAATTACTTGAGCGGACCTGTCCGCCGAAGTTTCCGAATGCGAAGTCGACTAAATCATCGAACGAGCAAGTCAAGAAACGTAGGCGGAGAGGGTGGGATTTGAACCCACGGTAACCTTTCAGCTACACACGCTTTCCAAGCGTGCTCTTTAAACCGCTCAGACACCTCTCCTTCAGATAGTATTTTACCCTAAATACTGATAATTCACTATTTATCTAATTTAGTCTTGTTGAACAAGATAAGTGATATCTTAACTTATCAGTTATCCTAGGATTTCTTGAACCAAAAACCTTTAAGTACTTTTGTACCCCATTTAGGCTATAAATAAAAATATTCTCACCTCTATAACCAATAGAGTGTTTTATCCTATTCTCAGTAAATATTTTAGATACCGAGTTAATTAAATTTTTTGACCGACTCGAATAACACAATCCTAAATTTCGATATCTATACTTCTTATTTTCAATCCAATGATGGTGAAAATATAAACACCCATCTGTGTCAATTAACCCTCTTACACAATATTTTTTAAAATCCTCAGACTCCCAAATCCACTCAGGAAAACCCACTTGATTTTTTACTTTGTTTCCCCTTCTTAATCCCACTGTAGCCAATCTTTTAATTAGACCAACTCCAGTTATTGTTAAAATTACTACCCCTTCTTTCGGGTAATCATAACTAGATCCTTTTTCTCCAAAAACTTCTTTCAGTAGTTTTCTAACATAGATAGCATAAATTTGATCTAATTTTCTATTTAAATAGATCTTTAATTGGCCTAAAGTAATTCCTCCATCTCCCAAAATTATTCCAATCAACTCAGCAAGTTTTTTTGTTGGCTTTAATATTGGAAACTTCTTTCTAGTTAAACAACCCAGTTTATTATAATATTCTGGATTTTCTCTTCTTCTCTTTTGAGACACCAATCCTCCTTTACGCCTACCTTCGGCTGTTCCAACTGGACCATATTTTTTCATTCTTGCCAAAGCACCTATGTGACCATACTTCCTCCCACTCCAATATTCTTCCCTTATTTTTACTGGCTTCGGAGCTAAAATACCATATAATTTTTCCAATCCAGCCACAACTTTTTCTGAAGGCAACAAAACACCTCTTTTCCAATCTCTCAACGTTCTTCCACTTACTCCAACTTGCTCTCCTATCCTGTCCCAATTTAAGTTAGTTTTTACCTGAACTTCATCTAAAAACTTTTCAAAATCCGATCCCTCAAACACCATTCTACCCATATAATAACTCTAACAAAACACGAAGTCTGTGTCAACGCTTATATCAACTTTAACTACTTTTTCCTCTAGATTTCAACCTCTTTGCCTCACTCATCACCTTTTTTGCTCCCGGGAAATCAAGCCTCTCTACTGCCTTATCAAAACCTAACCACTCGACTTCTTCCATCTCCCAATCATGATCTTTAATGTCTCCACTAACATACTCCATCAAAAAATAATCTACCTGCTTAAATACTTTAACCCCATTAAACACATAGACATACTTTTCCGACTCAAGAATTTTAGCTACTATCTTTGTCTTTATTCCACACTCTTCTTCAACCTCACGAACCGCCGTTTCCTCCAAACTTTCCCCTTCTTCCACCAATCCTTTAGGCAATCCCCACTTATGATACCCCGAATGCTTACACACCAACCACTTGTCATCTTTATACACCACTCCACCAGCACTAAACTCTTTCTTTGATTTCATTTTTGTATCCATAATTTTTGTATTAACTTTGCGGAGGAGGAGGGATTTGAACCCCCGTGAGGCTTGCGCCTCCCAAGCTTTTCGAAAGCTGGCCGATAAACCACTCCAGGCACTCCTCCTTTTTTGTTTACCACTTCGGAGTTTTGAAACTCAAAGCGAAGTGTTGTGCACCCAGAAGGAATCGAACCTTCACCAGATGATCCGCAATCATCCATTGTATCCATTCAACTATGGGTGCTTTTTGTAACTACTCTTTCTCTAAGGGAACTTTTTCTTGTAGCCACTTAGAAGACTTGTCAATAAACGTCTCTTCCGGAGCCTCTTCGCTCAAGTGTTTACTCAAAATGTCTTTAATCTCTTTTTCACTTTTATCTCCAGTCAACATCATCAACCTCCCAGGAAACTTAAGATTAGTATCAATATTCAAGATATTATCTTTCCACTTTTTACTAAACCAGAACCTCGTTAAGGACTCCCAAAGATAACTCTTTCCACCAGTTACCACTCCCTTTGTAGTTATCTCATGGTCAGTCTTTTCAGGTTCAACTGTAGCTAAAACGTAAGACACAAACATCAATGCTACCAAAACCGCAATCAACAACCACTCTTTCAAAAAAAGTAATATCACTGCCAACAAAAACACAATCGCAGCAATCGTAGTGTAGTAGTCTTTATCTCTTTTCTTAAATGGTCTCACCGGAGCGCTCCACTTAATTAGTGACTTCAACTCTACCACCACTTTCTTTTCTTCAATACTTTTCTCTCTCAAGGCAGTCATATTTTCTCCTTATTTTATTTAAACTAATTAAAGTATAGCTGATCTTTGCGGAGGAGGTGAGATTTGAACTCACGAGTCCAGTAAAGGACGCAGGTTTAGCAAACCTGTGGAATAACCACTATCCGACTCCTCCATAGTTTGGATTATATCAGCGGAGAGGGTGAGACTTGAACTCACAAGCCCTTGCGGGCGCCAGTTTTCAAGACTGGTTCCTTAACCAATTCGGAGCACCTCTCCATTATATTTTGTCAATTATACCATCAGGATGTAGAATTGAACTCATCTTAAAATATAATCATTTGAAATCCCGATCGATCATCGGGATTGAACTCTATGTTTAATCACTCAGTTGTAGCCGGCACTTTTGACCATCTCCATAAAGGTCACCAAAAACTCCTTCAAACGGCTCTTAACAACAGTCGTCATGTCTCTATTGGCCTAACTCAAGCCCACCTAACTCAAGCCAAACCACTAAACTCGCTCATAGAATCTCAAACCACCCGCTCTCAAAGCTTAAAGCAATTCACAACCCCTCACTCTCACCACTCTATTTTTTCTCTTTCAAACCCTCTAAAACCTGCAGACACCAGCATCCACTTTGACTCAATTATCTCTTCCACTCAAACCAAAAACACAGTTAAAAAAATCAACCAGCTTCGCCTCCAAAACAACCTACCTCCTCTAAAAACTCTATATATTAATCTAGTTCAGTCTACAGATAAAAAAACCCTCTCTTCTACTCGCATCAGACAAGGGCAAGTCAACCGAAAAGGTTTTGCTTATCATCAAATTTTCCCAAACAAGAAAAAACTTATCCTCCCACCTACCCACCGACCCGCTTTTAAAACTCCCTTCTCCACTCTCCTTTCTGGCTCAAAATCTCATCTGGGTTGGGCCTCGCTCAAAGCTAAAAAGGCGCTTGAAAATAACCCCCCTTTCATGACCATCGCCGTCGGAGACATTGCTGTTATCTCTTTACTTCAACAAAACATTCCCCTAAACTTAAGTCTAGTAGACTTAAAAACCAATCGCCAAATTCTCTATAAAAATCTTACTAAGCTTGGTTTGCCATCTACTCCTAACTTCACCGCCATAAATCCTCCCGGCTCTATCACTCCAGATTTAATCCAATCTCTTCAAAAAAGTTTAAAAAACCCTCACTTCCACCAAACCATCTTAGTCAAAGGCGAAGAAGACTTAAGCGTTTTACCAGCCATCCTACTCTCTCCTTTAAACACTGCAATTTTTTATGGCCAACCCAACCAAGGCTTGGTTTACGTTCAAGTTACCGAAGAGTTAAAACAAAAAGCTCTAACCCTCCTTCAAAAATTCACCTAGCCAGTGTCAATCCCCACACTTTTTTTACTCCCGCTTCTTTTAAAGTTTTGCTAGCAGACCTCATCGTCTCTCCTGTTGTCCAAACATCATCAACCAACAAAACATTATCAATTTTTTTACTTTTCCTTACCCCAAAAGCCAGCTTTAAGTTGGCCACTCTTTCGCTCTTATTCAGTTTAGCTTGTGGTTTTGTCTCTTTTCTTCTCACCAAAAAAACATCATTAATCTCTAAACCAAACAACTTTGCAGTCATCTCTCCTACTATCTCTGCTTGATTAAACCCTCTAAAATTATGCTTTCTCCAATAAAGTGGTACCGGCACAACCACTGGTTTAATTTTTAAAAAATCAATCAAACCTCTTGCCTGACCACCCTTTAATTTACCCCTAACCGCCCCAACAAATATCTTATATAAATCCTCCTCAATCTTCTTTAAAAATCTATACTTCAAACTTCTAACTCCGGCTCCAATCACTCCTCTATAAGGCAAAAAACTCACTAACCCATCAAGCTCATCACTTTCTTTGCAATACAAATGCCTCACTCCCCCAATAGATGCCTTACTACACTCCGGGCACCTCCAAACTTCATCAACTCGAACTCTCTTTAAGCAACTATCACAAAAATACTTCCCCCACGACTGACAACCAACACACTTCTTTGGATACAACCAACCAAAAATCATTTGTGGAGATGGAGGGTTTTGCACCCTCGTCCGAACTTATTAATTAACACCCTCTACAAGCTTATTTCGTTTACAAACGAACAAAAAGGTTAATTCTTAATTTTGGCTTAATCGAATCAATTTTAAGCTTACAATCTGAGTTTGGTTACACCCTTAATAGTCTCCCCAGATATAGACTAAAAAGAATGCCTTAGTTTAGCTAAAAGCTAAAGCTTGAGGAGCAAAAGCTAAAGCAACTGTTTCCCGGAAAGAATCCATGGCATCAGCTACAAAATCTTTTGCTTTACTGAAAATATTATTTGCAGTTATTTTTTAAGCTCTGTTTAAAGACTGCGGCTCAAAGTCTGCTTGCAGGTTGTTAAAGAACTAAATTCGTCGAATCTATTCATCCCCGAATACCCTATATTATACCACCTCAGATCAACTTCTGCTCCTAATTTTCATCACTTTCCTTGCTTCCCTCTTCTGTTCCCTCTCTTTGATCACTCTTCTTTTATCCCAGCTTTTCTTGCCCTTACCCACCGCTATCTCCACTTTTATCTTTCCTTTTCTAACATACATTGCCGTTGGCACCAAACTCAACCTCTTTCCCTCAATAACTTTTAGTAAGTTAACTATCTCTTTTCTCTTCAACAATAACTTTCTGTATCTTGTTGGTTCATAGCTCTCATTGTCCGCAAATTTATACGGGTGAATATGAGCATTGTGTAGCCACACCTCCCCTTTATCATCAATTCTGGCAAAAGATTCTTTCAAACTCACTTGCCCCAACTTTGCACTCTTTACTTCCGCTCCAGTCAACACAATCCCCGCCTCTACCCTATCAAGTAACTCATAATTAAATCTAGCTTTCCGATTAACAACCTTCATCACTTCAACTCTATCGTAAATATCTTCTCTTTTGTCAATAAATAAATCTTCCCCAAGTCTTCGCTCACCACCAAATCATAAACTCCCGCAATCCCCGGCCAAACATACTGCGCTTGATACTCCCCATTCTTAGCTATTACCACCACCCGCATGCTCTTTCTATCAAGAATATATAAGTTCTCCACTTCAGGGGAGGTAAATATTTTAATAGGCTCCTCAAACACCTTATCCAGCCCCGCTACCACAAAAGCGTCTTTCACCCCCCTCACGTACTTAACTATTGTTCCATCTTTAAACAACACCCACACCGAGCCATCAATAGCCATGCTAATCGCTTCAGAAAGATCATAACTATCTCCAGTTAAATAACTTCGCTTGGCAGACAAGCCACTACTCACCCCCAAATACTTTAATATCTGTCCATCACTAGTTCCATCAAGTAAGTACAAATTGCTAGAAAACCCCACCGCATCTTTAATATCTCCCCACTCATCTCCAGCTACCTCAGCTACTACTTCTTCCTTTTCTGTGTCAACTACCGTTACATTATCACCACTTACAACAAAACCTCTTTCTCCAGCTAATCCCACCAAACTCCCTCCAACAATCTTATCTCCCCCTGCCACAATCTTTGAAGACTTTGTGGATAAATTAATCTCCACTACCGACTTTAAGTTACTATCCCAAACCAAAATTTTACTCTCCTCTGCTTCAAAATCTGTTGCCCTAAATCCATCTTTTACTAAAGAGAAATCAAACCACTCGCTCGCCGACTCAAGCTCATACTCTCGAGAAACTCCAGCTAAAGCCTCATCAATCTTAACCACCAAACCACTAAGCTCACTGCTTAAGCCATCTTCTGTCTCACTCTCAAAAAGATTAATCGTCTCTTGAGCTTCTTTAAGCAACGACTTGGCCCTCAAAGGATTTAGTTCAATCAAGCCCAAAGCCTCATCATACTTATAACTTGCCTCTTCCATCACCTGAGCTACCCTCTCTTCTTGTTTAGTTATTTGTCGTTTTCTTCCAGCCATTATTAAGCTAACCCCAAACACCAGCACCAAAACCAAAGCAATCGAGGTAGCATTTTTTTGTTTCTTTGGATCCCGATCTCTTACCCTCACCGTCTTTGATTGAAGTTTTCTAAACAATCCGCTTATTGTTTCTCTTAATTTCAATAATAAATCTCTTTTCTTTATAGTTTTATCTGTCACTTCCACCAAATCCTCTGAATCTTCTATGGGTTTACCCTGCGAATGCAGGGCCATCACCGCAGCTGCTTGTGAGTTTTCCTCATGTCCATGAACCACCGGGGCCAAGCTCTCTACTGCTTTCTCCACACTCTCGTTTTCAAAAGCAGAGTTCAAATTTCCTTGTGGCACAATCTCAAAAAACTGGCTAGTTCCCGCTACCAAACTATCTCCATGCTTTAGCTTTCCAGACACTACTTTCAAGTCTTTTTCATCTCCAGAAAGCAAACCAACCAACTGACTATCTCTTCTCAAAAACACTTGCCCTCCCCCACTCCTACCCGCGTACAGCACCTTTTCTCCAGACACTTCCAAAACCACCATCAAAGCCATCTCTAAATCAACTTCAATCAAAAACTCAGCAGCCAAACTCTCCATCACTTGGCTCAACTTCTTTAAAACACCTTCACTTTCATTCGAATAATAAAGCTCCTGCAATCTCTTTATTATCTCTGTGCCAAACGAACTAACTTCAATACCTTCTTTCTTTGCCTCAAAAGACAAAGCCGCCATCAAATGACCGTGAGTTTCAAAGCTCGTTGGTTCGGAACCTTGGTTATTGATCGTCTCCGGCAAAAACTCATGTACTTGAGACCAAGCCCTACTATTGCTTGCTCCCACAATTTTAGAAATTTTTAAACTCATATCATCTAGTGTACTACAAAATAACTACAGCAATCACAAAAACAGCAATTGACAACAGCATTAGTAATCTCGCCGCTAATATCAGTTCTTTTTCTAACACTCCAGTAATTGTCTGGCTCATGGTCCGAATTTGTCTAATCACCACCAGGGTAAACAAAAAATATAAAAATAAAAATAATAACACTCCCCCTTTTGAAAACCAAAGCAGATCAACCTTCCAGGTCTTAGTTAAAAAATCCAAAAAACTATCAAACGGTGTCATCTCACCCTCCCTACCAATTTTTCATGCTCTTCTTCTAGTTTTAGCTCATTTAATATCTTAGCCACTTTATGAGGCTCAGGCACACTCTCTATTTTAAATTCCTGTTTCTCTCCCGCCGTCTGCATCTCCACGTCTCCATAATTAAGCATCGCTCTCGCCACTCCCCCTTGCCTATAAGTAACATCTTCAATGTTGTCAATCTTGGCTTCACTCACTTCTTTGTAAAGCAAGTTATAAAAATCCACATCAATAATTCTCTCATCAGTAATAATAAACACATGGTAAAACCATGTAATAAACTTCTCGTAAACATAAGCAATTGTCAGTAAATACCAAATAGCAATCGCCATAACTTGAAAATTACTCGGCATAAATGAAATCACTGGAATCCACAACAAACTAATTGGAGCTAAAATCATCAACCCAGAAATCACTATCCAAGAGATTTGTGTAGCCCAATGTTGTCGAAGTAACACCAAAATCACTTCTTTGTCTTCTTGGGTTTCAAACTTCACACTCCTAGGCAAAACATTAAACATCTTCAAGCGACTTCCATTCTTCTGCTTCACCAACCTATCTGCCACCGTCTCATACTTCTGCCCCATCCCCTTATTAAGGTCCGTTCTTGAAGGTACTCCTTTAAGGCCGGACCTTGAAGGACTCGAGTCCGTACTCGGACCCGAAAATTTCGACTTTGCTTTAAAAATATCTGGCATTTTATCTCCTCTCCACATTATACAACGGACCCACAATTTGAATATTAGCCGGCGCCCTCACATTAAAATAGCTCTTAAACTCTGATCCAGAAAAACTCTTTGAACCAGCATCTCCAGAAATATTTACGGAGTTTGTCTGACCACTCCCAAAATCTGCTCCAATTGAAACTCCACTAACACTATTAAACGGAGTTATTCCTTTACCCCTAAGTTCAGTCTTCACCCTCTCTTCATTCCAGATCTCTCCTCCATACGGATGAGGTTTATCTGTCTGGTACAAGTGATCACTCGCACTAGAGTCCGCTTTAGCCAACATCAAAGCATTGGTTATATCCGCCACCTCAGAGGACTTTAACCAGGCTGATTTGCTATACTCACTCCTCGAGCCTTGTGCCGCATAAAAACAAGGCGAATCTTTGTCATAACTCTTTGCCTGCAAATCACCAAAACTACTCACCTCTCCACTAGTATCACGAGTTCTTTTTGTCCAAGCTGTACTTCCTCCCCAGATATCTCCAGAAGTAAAAGTGTAACCCCCGTCGGTAGATGAGTACCAAGCTTTAATCACCACTCCTCCATTAGTCATCACTTGCCCCCGAGTTTGTTCAACCGCTTGCTTCCACTGGCCAGTTTTAGGTTCACTCTTCCACACTTGGCAAGATTGAGTCGTACAAATCTCGCCCGCACCATTATTAGTATAAGAAAGAGCATAAGATCGAGCCGCCACCGCTTGGGCTTTCAAAGACTCCATAGGCCAACTCTCCGGTATCTCATATATCCCCAACATATATGTCTCCAAATTCATCTCCCCATGCCCTTGAACTTTAATATTAATTCCCTCTTTTCCTCCCTCAAAATTAATATCTTTAAAGTAAGCTCTTAAAATATCCTGATACCCTTGCCCCGCTTTTGCTCTACCATAAGCTCCATACTGGTTCATTCCTACTCTGTGTGGAATTCCATAAGTAAAAAAAGCATAAGCGTTCGAAAAACCAGGGTTGTACTTATCATCTCTATCATCCACACAAGCCATCGTTCCCGCTCCCAAACTGGTTGGCAAATTTAAGCTGGCTTGCCTTTGAGAAATAATCGACTGTTGTTTAGCAGACAAACTAGCTATTTGTGAAGACAAACTTGCCTGATATGACTTAGCTCCCGCAATCTCTCCTGCAAAAAAATCTGCCTCTTTGTCTAGTTTCGCTTGAAGATCTGCTAATCTAATCTTATTCTCTTCTGCCGTCTTTTTATCTCTAGACAACTGGATCAAATCCAAACTAATTTGAGCAATTATATCTTTATCTCTATCTGTCACCACTTGGCTATAAAAAAGATCTCGGGCCAATCCCCCGTTAGAAAACAACACAAACAAGCCCGACGGTGCTCTGGATGATTTATAAAAAGATAAAGCCCGCTCAGCTAGTAACACATACTGCTCACCAAACTCTTTTTCTCTTTTTGCAATACTAGCCTCCAAACTTCGCAATTCATCTTTAGCCTTCTTTATCCCCGCTTCAGCTGCACTCAAGCTTGCTTGTAGTTTACTCAGTTCTGCCTCCAGAGGTTTTGTCGCCGCCACACTCATCTCTCTGGCTTGAGATAATTCATTTATCTGCTTGTTAATATCATCCAACTCATCCGCCCTTACCGGGCTCAACCATAAACCCATCATAACCACTAAACTCAATAGTACTCCGACTAAGGTTACGAACTTTAAGAAGTTCGAGTTCGTAACCTTCTCTCTTAAGACAAACAACAATTTCTTCATAATCTCATTCTAGCATTAATGGTTACGAACTTTAAGA
>CAXBYZ010000019.1:0-14178 GCA_963980215.1 uncultured bacterium
GTCACCAACGGCTTAATCCACGATCAACTATTAGATATAATAAACTCATGACCATAAAACCATACATAGTTGTTCCAAACTTAATACTCCAGCCAACTTGGGGTGGCCACTATATTGCCAAACACAAACAGCTAAAACAAAAAGAGCTAAAAGATAAAAAAATCGGTCAAGCCTATGAGCTATACCAATTCACCAACCTCTCCACCAAAACTTCTACCAAAGACTCTCCTTCTATTGAAGTAGGTGATTCCAAACAACCAGAGCTTACTACAAAATTCACCAAAGACGACAAAATTTTCTCGATCAACCAATTAATCAAGATAAATCCTAAAGATGTTCTTGGTAAAAAGTCTATCAACTTATTTGGCAATCAAGTAAAAACTCTCATTAAGTACACTCAAGCTAAAGGCAACTCTTACCAAATTCATGTCAAGAAAAAAACTGGCCAATGGCTTCCCAAGCCAGAGTCTTGGTACTACTTCGAGCCAGGCCTAGTCACTCTAGGTATTAAAGAAGGGGTTAGTTGGGAAAAGTACGAATCAACTTGTCTTAAAATTAATCAACTAGCTGAAACTTTAAGCCAGCAACTCAAAACCAAAAGAACTTCACTCACTCTTGCTAGAAAAAAGTTAAACCAAGCGGTTCTTAGGCTCAACCCTTCTCAATTCGTTAACCAAGTGAAGATCAGACCCGGCCAAGCTATTAACCTCTCTGCTTGTGGCATTCATCACTCGTGGGAAGAAAATAAAAGCCTTGCTCCTTTAGGCAACATCGTCTACGAGGTTCAAGAAAATGTTTATGATCCAGTCTCTACCATCAGGAGTTTTGACAAAGGCAAAATCAAGGACGATGGTTCTATTAGGCAGCTCCAGGTAAAAGATTACTTTAAGTATATCGATCGCTCGCTCAAAGCAAATAACCCCAGCACCCATATCATTAAAACCAACTACATCAAAAAAACCAAAAACTATTCAGTTCAACAAATCTTTAAATCTAAAAAATACTCCATGCAGCAAATCAACTTTAACAAGCTTTACCAAGATCAAACCAAAGACACCTTCCACCATCTGTTTGTCAAAAAAGGCCAAATCAAGATAAACTCTAACAACTCCAGCCTCACCCTCACCACTGGCTTCTCCGCTTTTATTCCCGCCAACACCGGAGATTACCAGCTCACCACTAACTCAAAATCTGGTGCCTTCACAGAAGTCCTCAAAACCTACATCTAACTCCACCTTCAAGGACAGTCCCTGTAGGTAAATTTTTTACCTAACCATCAATCAGTTTATTCTGTAATCCTTTTAAATTATCATCAACTTTTTCAACAAAAGTTTTGTAAGTTAAAAGTTTATTAACAGATCTAAAATAGTCCAAAACCTTTTTTGACTTCACCCACTCTTGCCTAAAATTACCCAAATAATTTCCATAACTTGAGTATTTATAACCTTCAAGGACAGTCCCTGTAGGTAAAATATCCAGTGGATTTCTATGAATATATTTAGATAAATAAACTAAATGGTCTTGCTCAATTACTTGAACAGCCTTATACCTACTTTCAAAAACCGGTCCAGTTCTTTTACATGCTCTATTAAAGTACATCGAATATTTTGTACCAATTGATCGCATTAATTCAGCAATATTGTATTTTTCTTCCTGATAAACAAACAAATGATAGTGATTCGGCATTAAACAGTAAGCTAACAAATCAACTGTTTTGGAATAGTTTTTCAACTCTCTGCTGGGAGACACCTTCAAGGACTGTCCTTGAAGGTCAGTAGAAGTTAAATATATTTTTAAATAACTTAAGAATACTTTGTAATCTTCTTTTGAATTAAAAATATTTTGCCCGGCAACACCCCTATTATATATATGATAGTAGGATTTTTCTTTATAGTACTTTAAAGAATTTTTTGCCGGCATAGACTCAGTATACACCTACAGGGACTGTCCTTGAAGGTTGTAGTAGAAATCTTGAATTTTTGCTATCCTTAGGTATGACTAAAAACCTGCCCTATGTAGTTAACTTTAAAGATGTTGATCGCGGGGATATTGGTTTAGTCGGTGGCAAGGGGGCAAATTTAGGAGAGATGATCAAGAATGGTTTTCCAGTTCCTCCCGGGTTTGCTGTTACTTCTGAAAGTTACTACCGAGTTTTGGACGTAAATAACTTAAGACCTCAGATCAAAGAGTTAATGTCAAATCTAGACGTTCACGACCCTAGAAATCTAAACTCCGTCTCTAAAAAAATCAAACACCTCATTCTTCACGCTAGCATACCCAACGATATCTCACTTGCTATCATCAAGTCTTACTTAAAATTATCCAAAGGAACCCATCAAGCTTTAGTTGCCGCTCGATCTTCTGCTACCGCCGAGGATCTACCAGATGCTTCTTTTGCTGGCCAACAAGAAACATTTTTAAACGTTCAAGGTGAAGCTAACTTAATTCAAAAGGTTAGGGCTTGTTGGGCATCTCTTTTTGAACCAAGGGCTATCTTTTATCGTACAGAAAAGAAGTTTGACCACTTTCAGGTTGGCATTGCTGTTCCTGTCCAAAAAATGATTCAATCAGAAGTTTCTGGAATTATGTTTACCGTTAATCCTGTCACTAACGACAAAAACCAAATTGTTATCGAATCAATTTGGGGATTAGGCGAGATGATTGTCCAAGGCGCCTACACTCCCGACCACTACTTAGTTCAAAAAAACACTTGGAAACTTCTTCAAAAACAAGTTAACCAACAAGACAGACAACTAACTTTAGTTAAAAATCAAAACAAAGAGATTAAAGTTAAGAGAACTAAAAAACTTAAACCAAAGCTAACTGATGATCAAATAATCGCCTTGGCAAAACTAGGAAGTAAGATTCAACAACACTACTTCTTCCCTCAAGACATCGAGTGGGCTATGGAAAAGGGTCAACTCTACATCGTCCAATCAAGGCCAGTTACCACCCTCTACGACCCTAGCACCAAAGAGGAAAAAAAGGTGGTTCAAGATGGCTTAAAACTACTCTTAAAAGGTGACCCAGCTAGCCCAGGCATTGCCACCGGATACACTCGAGTCTTAAAAACTGCCAAAGAAATTTATAAACTTAAAGAGGGTGAGATGCTAGTTACGGATATGACTACTCCGGACTTTGTCCCCGCGATGAAAAAAGCCTCAGCCATCATCACTAACAAGGGTGGCCAAACTTCTCACGCCGCTATTGTTTCAAGAGAGCTAGGTATTCCTTGTATAGTCGGGACCAAGCTTGCCACTAAAACTCTAAAAAATGGCACGGTTGTTACCGTCAACGGCAAGACGGGAGAAGTTTTTAAAGGAGGCCTTCTTCCAAAATCTAAAAAAATTGATGCTCCAAAAAAATCTATAAAACAATCAACTCTAACCAACAAACAACAATTTAAACCTGACCTTCTCCCCACCGCCACCAAAATATATGTCAACTTGGGTGAGCCAGACCTAGCTTCCACCCTAGCTTTGAGAAACGTAGATGGGGTTGGTTTACTTCGAGCGGAGTTCATGATTGCCCAAATGGGTATACATCCAAAAAAATTGATTCACGACAAAAAATCAGATAAATTTGTTAACTCCCTTGTCGAAGGTCTGGAGAAATTTGCCAAAAGCTTTTACCCTCGTCCAGTTATCTATCGAACTACCGACTTTAAAACCAACGAGTACGCTAACTTAATTGGCGGTTCAGCCTATGAACCCTTAGAACCAAATCCAATGATTGGCTATCGAGGAGCTTATAGATACATCAAAGACCAGGCAGTCTTTAACCTAGAACTAAAAGCTATTACCATAGTTAGAAACAAGCTTGGATTAAAAAACCTCCACATGATGGTTCCCTTCATTAGAACCGTAAAACAACTTATCGATGTTAAAAAAATTATTTCAGCCCACGGACTAGTCCGTTCTTCGTCATTTAAGCTCTGGATGATGGTCGAAATTCCTTCAAATGTCATCTTGCTTGAGGATTTTATCAAAGTGGGTATCGATGGGGTTTCTATCGGCACCAACGACCTAACCATGTTATTGCTCGGCACAGATAGAGACAACAGTGAAGTTTCAGAAATATTTGATGAAAGAAACCCAGCTGTTTTATGGGCTCTAGAAAGAATTATTAAAACCTGCAGTAAACACAAAATAACTTCTTCAATTTGTGGCCAAGCCCCTTCTCGCTACCCAGATCTTTCATTAAAGCTAGTTAAGTGGGGAATTACTAGTGTTTCTGTTTCCCCAGACATGATTGACCAAACTAGACAAGTTGTTTATCAGGCTGAAAAAAGCTTAATTTCCAATGCCAAAAATCGCTAAACTAAAAGCTAGGGAAATCCTTGACTCTAGAGGTAATCCTACTATTGAAACAACTATTGTTCTAGATACCGGCCAGTCTACCTATGCAACTACCCCTTCAGGGGCTTCAACCGGAAAACATGAGGCTGTCGAGCTTCGAGATAACGACAAAAATAGATTCAATGGACTAGGTGTTCTTAAAGCAGTTAACAACGTCAACACCACAATTGCTTCAAAAGTAATTGGCCTAGACCCCACCAAGCAAACTGCACTTGACCAACTCCTTATCAATCTAGATGGTACAAAAAATAAAAGTAACTTAGGTAGCAACGCTATTCTTTCAGTCTCCATCGCAGCTTTAAAAGCATCTGCACTTTACTATCAAATTCCTCTTTATAGTTACTTAGATAAAAAATATTCATTAAAGTCTGACTCAAAAAAACTACCAGGCCCAACCTTCAACATTATCAATGGTGGTTCTCATGGAGCTGGTAACCTAGATTTTCAAGAGTTTCACATCGTTCCCTCTATGCGTTTTCCTTACCACACTGCCTTGCAGATGGGAGGCGAAATCTATATAAGTTTAAAAAAGGTCTTGATTCAAAGAAACGCTATTCATAGTGTTGGCGATGAGGGTGGTTTTGCTCCAAACTTATTTACCAACATGGACGCCCTTGAACTAATGCTTGAAGCGATTCATCTAACTCAGTATAAATTTGCTCAAGATGTTTTTCTTGGTCTTGATGTAGCCGCTAATCATTTTTACGACAACGGCAACTACACCATTAAAGACAGAGCCCAACCCTACTCCAAAAACGAACTAATTGCTTATTATCATCAACTCAATCGAGAGTATCGCTTATTTTCACTCGAAGATGGTTTAGAAGAAGAAGATTGGAGTGGTTGGTCAAAATTAACTGAAGAAATTGGTAGTAACACTTTAATCGTTGGCGATGACCTTCTTACCACTAACAAAGACCGGGTCAAAAAAGCAATCCAAGAAAAATCCTGCAACACCATCCTAATCAAACCAAACCAAATTGGGACAATATCTGAAACAGTAGAAGTGGTTAAACTTGTTAAAGAAAACAACTGGAAAACCATTGTCTCTCATCGATCAGGTGAAACCAACGACACCTTTATTGCCGACTTTGCTGTTGGTATCAAAGCCGACTACACCAAGTTTGGTGCTCCAGCCCGTGGAGAGAGGATCGCTAAGTACAATCGCTTACTGGCCATTGAACAAGAGCTTAATCTAACCTAAACTTTAACTATGGTTACAAATCCAGTTTTACTTCTCATCCTAGATGGTTGGGGAGTAGCCCCACCAAGTCCCGGTAACGCTATTACCCAATCAAGTATTCCCAATTTTAAAAAATATCAAGCTTCTTACCCAAGTACTCTTCTTCACGCCTCTGGTGAAGCCGTCGGTCTTCCTCATGGGGAAGATGGCAATACCGAAGTTGGTCATGTCAATATTGGAGCCGGTTACATTGTTTTTCAAGATCTACCTAGAATAAACACGGCCATAGCCGACGGCTCTTTTTTCAAAAACGAAGCTTTTACTAAAGCTGTTAACCACATCAAACAAAATCAATCAACTCTTCACTTAATGGGCTTAATCGGTTCGGGTGGGGTTCATGCGAACAACGAACACCTCTTTGCTCTAATTAAACTTGCCAAAGAGTCCGAGGTTAAATCACTATCTATTCATCTTTTCACCGACGGTCGCGACTCTCCCCCGACTACCGCAATCAACTACATTGATCAAATCACAAAGTACTTAACCGAGATAAACTTGGGTCAAATCGCTTCAATCACCGGTCGCTACTATGCCATGGATAGAGACTTTCGCTGGCAAAGAACTCAAAAAACCTATGACTGCTTAACACAAGGTTTAGGACAAAAAAACCAAAGCGCTAAACAAACAGTCCTAGAGTCCTATAAAAACAACCATACCGACGAATTTATCGAGCCCACCAACATTGTCGACTCCAGTGGTACTCCTTTAAGTTTAATCAAAGACAATGACGCTGTTATCTTTCACAACTTCAGGGTTGACCGTCCTCGTCAACTTACCAAGGCCTTTGTCCTAAAAGATTTTGAAAATCAAGCCAACCAAATGGCTTATGACCCATTGTCAGACAAGTATCTAAAGAGCCATCTTCCCACCAAAGCTTCTACCAGTCCTGTATTTAAAAGAACAAAAGTTGTAAGCAATCTGTTTTTTGTAACTATGACAGAGTACCAAAAAGGCTTAGTTGAAAACGTAGCATTCATGCCAATTCATGTCAACAACCCTTTAGCTAGGGTTATCAGCGAGCAAAATCTAAGACAACTTCATATGTCAGAGACCGAAAAAGAAAGATTTGTTACCTACTACTTTAATGGCCAAAGAGAGCAACCCTTCCCCTTGGAAGATTGGGAAATAGTACCATCACCCAAGGTAGCTACCTACGATCTTCAGCCAGAAATGTCGACCCCAGAACTAGAATTAATTTTAATTGAAAAACTAAAGTTAAGACAGTACGACTTTGTCATCATGAACATCGCCGCTCCGGACATGGTCGCCCACACCGGCAACATAGAAGCTACCATCAAAGCTTGTGAAGCTGTAGATAAGTCACTTGGAGCTATCGTTCAAACGGCTTTAGCTCTAAACTACACCACTTTAGTTACCGCCGACCATGGCAACACCGAAGAGCTAATCAATCTTCAAACCGGTGAAGTAGACACCGAACACTCTGCCAACCAAGTCCCCTTGCTCATCATCGGCAACCAATTAATCGGCAAACAACAAACCTTGCCTCAAGGTGTCTTAGCTGATATCGCTCCAACAATTTTAAAAATACTTCAAATACCTAAACCAGCTTCCATGACCGGAAAGGCTCTAATTTAAAATGAGCTTAAGTAGTTTATTTACTCCAAAATCAATCGCCGTAGTCGGTGCTTCCCCTGATACAAAGAAAGTTGGTCACCAAATTTTAAAAAAACTTACCATCGCCAAAAGCATTAACCTCTACCCAGTTAATCCCAAGAGAAAAGAAATATTAGGATTGACTTGTTATCCCTCAATTCTAGATATCAAGGGCTCACTTGATTTGGTTATCATCGTTATTCCAGCTTTCTTAATCCCAGAGATTATTGAACAATCTGTAACTAAAAAAGTTGGAGCGGTGGTCATTGTCTCTTCGGGTTTCTCGGAAACTGGCCCAGCCGGTCACAAGCTAGAACAAAAAGTAAAACAAATTATAAAAAAGACTAACATCTCACTACTTGGGCCTAACTGCCTTGGCTTTGCTAATCCAAAACTAAACCTAGACATCACTTTTGCCAAAGCCTCGCCTCCAAAAGGCAACATCGCCCTAGCTTCTCAATCTGGTGCTGTCGGTTCATTCCTTTTTGACTGGGCAAACAAAGAAAACCTTGGTTTCTCAAAATTCTTAAGTCTTGGTAATCGAGCGGGTTTAACCGAAACAAAAATTCTAGAAAACTTAAAGAACGATCCAGACACAAAAGTGATTGGTCTCTACCTAGAATCATTTGCCAATGGTTCAGAATTTTTAAAAATAGCTAGTCAGGTTACCAAAACCAAACCAGTTATTGTTCTCTTTGGTGGCCAAACAGAGTTTGGTAAGACAGCTGCCAAATCCCACACAGCTGCTTTGAGTCCCAAGTCTTCGGTCATCAACACCGTCTTAAAACAATCTGGTTGTATTCACGCTCATTCCCTAGAAGAATTCACCGACTTACTCGAAGTTTTTTCTCTGGAACCAAAATTAATTGATGACGATATTGCCATCATCACCAATGCCGGTGGCCCAGGGATTTTAGCCGCTGATCAAGTTAGCAAAGAAAATCTAAAGCTTACCATGGTCAAGGATGTTTTTGGTGACGCTCCAGCCGATCACTTTAAGTTTGCTTTGACTAATCTTACTGCGGATAAAAAAAGTGATGCTTTCTTGGTCATTATCTCTCCTCAAACCAACACAGAGCTAGAACTAACCGCCAAAGTAATCGTTGAACAATTCAAAAACAAAAACAAACCTGTCATTGTCTCATTACTGGGTGGAGACACCATGGAAACTGCTAAGCAGTACTTGCAAAAGAAGGGCATTGCCACTATCGACTTTCCCAATAAAGCCATCTCTTACCTAGCTAAGCTATACCACTACTATCACTTTAGAGCTCAAAACAATCTCTACCCGGTTAGATCAACTAAGCTGCTTAACATTAATCAAAGAGTTCTTCAAAACCTTAATCTCAAAAACAAAAAAGGCCTGCTTTCTTGGGCAGACTCTAAAAAAATAACTCAACTATACAAACTTCCTCTCATAGAAACCAAAGTAATCAATCATACTAACTTAAACCAAACTATTAAAGATCTCGGTTTCCCCATGGTCCTAAAAGCAGATCCTAAAGAAGCCTTGCATCGAACTGAGAAAAAAGCTTTAAAGTTAAATTTAAAGTCAAAGTCAAGCATCACCAAAGCCTACAAAACTTTAAGTAAAAACTTCAAAACTATCTTAGCTCAACCTCAAGTCACTGACGGGGTGGAGCTTTTTATTGGTATTAAAAAAGAGGAAAACTTACCACCTATGATCACTATTGGTTCTGGTGGTATCTACACTGAAGTGTACCAAGACGTCATCCAAGCTTTTCTACCTCTAAACAAAAAAATAATACTTCAATTAATTAAACAGACTAAAATTGGCCAGATCATCATGGGGGTTCGTGGCATGCCACCCCTTGCTCTAGATAAAATAGTAGACATGTTACTCTGCCTATCCCAAATGGCTATGGAACTAAAAGAGTTAAAAGAACTAGACATCAACCCCGCCATCATCTCTCAAACCAAAGTCAGCATCGTTGATATTAAAATCTCACTTAACTAAAACCACTAGCTCACCCTTAACTTTTTTACCACCAATTTTTTCTATCAACTCACTTGGAGTTCCTCGCATCACTTCCTCAAACTTTTTGGTTAACTCTCTTCCCATTACTACCCTCATCTCATCATTAATCTTACTAAGTTCTTCTAAAGTCTTTACTATCCTAAAGGGGGACTCATAAAAAATAACAGTTAACTCACTGGCAATTGTCTTACTTAGTAGCTTCTCTTTCTTGCCAGACTTCTTAGGCAAAAATCCCAGGAAAACGAACTTATCGGTTGGCAATCCAGCTACTACCAATCCAGCTAAAATAGCTGAAGCCCCAGGCACCGGCACTACATTTATCTCCTGACTAACACACTCTCTAACTAGCTTGAAACCCGGATCAGATAGCAGGGGAGTCCCAGCATCAGAAACCAAAGCTACATCCTGGCCTTCTTTTAGCCACTCAATCACTTGCTCTTTTCTACTCTCTTCATTTTCCTCATAAAAACTCACCATCTTAGGCGTTTGCCTATCTTCTTTGTAAAAAGACAACAACTGCCCAGTCTTTCTAGTATCTTCCGCCAAAACTACATCTACCTCAAATAAAATCTCCAAAGCTCTTAGGGTAATATCTTTCAAATTACCAATCGGCGTTGACACTATGTATAAACTCCCCATATAATTTTGATTGTACCATGTCTACAAATTTTAACTTCAAAATTGCCGGTAGCGCTGGGGAAGGAATTAAAAAAGCCGGCCTTATTTTTTCTAAAACCTGCTTCAAACAAGGCTTCTTTGTTCACGGCTACACCGAGTACCCTTCTTTAATCAGAGGTGGTCGAAACACTTTTCAAATCCACGCTTCAGTAGAACCCAACTCGTCTCCACTACGAGAACCAGACTTTACTATTGATCTTCAAAACGAAGCTGACCTGCCTTTAAGTCAAATCAACAAAGATGCCGGTGGCACTCCCCAAACCAAGAATGTATTGGGCTTAGGTATTGCCTGCTTTATCTTTGACTTAAACCTAGACACCCTAAATGAAGTTATTGCCGACACTTTTGGTAAAAAATCTCAAGCAATCAAAGACTTAAATAAAAAAATTGCAGATGCTGGCTACGACTATGCCAGTAAAAACTTAAAAAACAAAGCCTTACCTAAGATAGAAACAAACAATACAGACGAGAGGCTTTATCTTACCGGAAACGAAGCTATCTCTCTTGGAGCTATTGCTGGTGGTATGAAGCTATACATAGCTTATCCCATGACTCCAGCTACTTCTATTCTTCACTCATTGGCCTCAAAAGCCAAAAAAGCAGATATTGTCGTTAGGCACGCCGAAGACGAGATCGGTACTATCAACATGGCTATTGGAGCAGGCTTTGCCGGGGTTAGAGCTATGGTCGGTACCTCAGGCGGTGGCTTTTCATTAATGACAGAAGGCTTAGGTCTTGCCGCTGTTACCGAGACTCCAGTGGTCATAGTCAACTCGATGAGGCCAGGCCCTGCTTCTGGGATGCCTACTTGGTCTGGCCAAGGAGACCTTCTCTACATGATCAACGCCAGTCAAGATGAATTTCTAAGGGTAGTTATGACTCCCGGAGACCCAGAAGAAGCCTTTAGCTTAAGTAAGCTTGCCCAAAACATGGCTGAAAAATATCAAATCCCGGTCATTATTCTTACGGATAAGTACTTGTCCGAGTCATACTTCACTACCAACAAGTTTGCAGACACTCACCAAAACACTCGCTATGGCTTTGCCAAACCAGATACCACAAAAGACCAACCCTTCAAAAGATATCAAGATCAAGATTACGGTATCTCCGAAAGATCCATTCCCGGCCAACCTGGTGGCGTCCACTTATGCAACTCCTACGAGCACGATGAACTAGGCTACGCTACCGAAGAGTCAGAAGAGAGAATTAAGCAGGTAGAAAAAAGAGCCAAGAAAACCAAACACCTCTTAAACGACCCTGCTTTTACCACCCCGATTCTATACGGCCCCAAACAAGCTGATCAAACCATAATCTCATGGGGTTCCAACAAAGGAGTTATTCTTGAAGCCCTAAAAACTATAAACTCCACCAACTTTATTCACTTTCCCATCGTCTGGCCTTTTCCAAAAGAAGCTTTTCTAGAGCTTATCAAAAACACCAAAAAACTAGTGACTCTCGAGTGTAATTCCACCGCTCAACTAAACAAACTAATTGGGCAAGAAACTGGCATACAAATTAAAGACAAATTACTAAAATACGATGGCAGACCTTTCTTTCCATCCGAAATTATCAAGGCATTATCATGAACTACCAAACAAAAATAACTCCCACTTGGTGTCCCGGTTGCGGTAATTTTGGTATCTTAGCCGCCCTAAAACAAGCTTTGCTCAAAAAAAACCTAAAACCTCATGAATTTACTCTTGTTTACGACGTTGGCTGTTCGAGTAACATGGCCGACTTTGTCTACTCATACGGCTTTCATGGTCTTCATGGTAGAGCCCTACCAGCCGCTGCCGGAGTTAAACTTGCTAACCATAACCTTCCAGTTATTGCTATCATCGGTGATGGCGGTTGCTTTGGAGAGGGCTTATCCCACTTTATCTCCCTGGCTCGAGGCAACCACGACATCCTAGTCATCACTCATGACAACTACCTCTACTCTCTGACCACCGGTCAGATGTCTCCCACTAGTAAAAAGGGGACAGTTACTCCAAGCACTCCTTTTGGCTCCATAGAAGAACCTTTTAATCAAGTTGGTACCGCTATTTTAAACCACGCTAGCTTTGTGGCTCGTGGCTTTGCCGGTGATATTCCCAATCTCACTGACTTAATCACCAAAGGCCTAGACCACCAAGGCTTCGCTTTCTTGGATGTCTTGCAACCCTGTACTACCTACAACAAAGACTTAACTTTTGATTGGTACCGTGACCGAATCTATACTCTAGATGAAAAGCATGACACCATCAACAAACAATTGGCAATAGAAAAATCCATGGAAACAAATAAACTACCAACAGGTATTTTTTATCAAGTTAATAAACCCACCTTTCACGATCAAGCTTTACACTCCAAAGAGCCCCTAGCCAAAAAAAATATTTCATCAATTAACATAAACAACTTACTATGATCAACGCCTTAATTCATTTCTTGGGCAACATTGCAATGTACATTATCAATAAACTCGGCTACTTTGGTATCGGTCTGGCTATGGCTATCGAGTCTTGCAACATTCCTTTGCCTTCAGAAATCATCATGCCTTTCTCTGGCTACATGGTTTCTCAAGGTAGATTTACTCTCTTTGGAGCTGCCTTAGCTGGTAGTATTGGTGGTACTATTGGTTCACTTTTATCTTACGCTCTTGGTTTTTACGGTGGCGAAAAACTAGTTAGAACTCTAATCAAAAAATACGGCAAGTATGTCTTGGTTTACGAGTACGAACTAGACGAGTCCAAAGAGTGGTTTGCCAAGCACGGCCAACTAATCACCTTTACCTCAAGACTTTTACCAGTAGTTAGAACTTTTATCTCTCTTCCAGCAGGAATTAGTCGAATGGATGTAAAAAAGTTTACCATCTTTGCTTTTTTGGGTACATTTATCTGGACTTACCCTCTAGCTTATCTTGGTAAAGTTTTAGGTGACAACTGGAACACTCTAGGCAAGTACTTTCACAAGTTCGACATCGCCATTGTGGGCTTATTTTTAGTCTTGGGTTTTTACTACGTCTACCACAAAATCAAGAAACACAATGAGTACAAAAACAAAAAGAAATAAGTTTTTCAACAATCTCTTAAACGGTTTTATTGTAGGTAACGCAGACAACGACCCTGCTGGTATCTCTACTTACACTCTAGCCGGAGCACAAACAGGTTTAAGTTTAGCTCTTTTCCTTCTTCTCTCAACTCCTTTACTTATTAACACTCAAGCCATCTGTGCTCGAATAGGAGACGTCACCAAAAAAGGCCTAGCTTCCTCCATGAAGCTTTACTACGGTTTTACTACTTCACTGGTATTAATGAGCCTAGTTGTTTTAGCCAACATCTTTACCCTAGGGGCCAACTTCGCCGCCGTCTCTTCGGCCTTAAGTTTAATCTTTCCTAGTATAAACACTATATTTTTCTTACCCATATTTGCCGGAATCTTGTGGTTTATTGTTGTCTTTAAGAGCTACAAAACCTTGTCTCGAATTCTAGCTGGCTTGGGAGTTATCTTTCTATCGTATCTAGTCACCGCTTTTATGATCAAACCCGATTGGCTTCAAGTTACCAAAGACATATTCTTGCCCCAAATCCAGTTCTCTTCAAACTACTTCATGATGGCCGTAGCTATGCTTGGTACCACCATTACTCCATTTATCTTCTACTGGCAGGTAACCGAAGAGATAGAAGACCACCCTAGTGTCAAAGATGTTAAGTCAGAGATCGGCCAAGTTTCATGGGGCCTAGTTTTTGCCAATCTTGTTTCCGTTTTTGTGATCATCACTAGCGCTCTTACTCTTCACAAAGCCGGTATTAGCGTCAATTCCTTGAGTGAAGCTGCGATGGCTTTAAAACCATTAGCTGGAGATCTAGCTTTTTTAATCTTTAGTATTGGTATCATTGGCTCAGGCATGCTGGCCATTCCTGTATTAACTTCCACTACCGCCTACACTGTATCCGAAACCTTTAATTGGAGAACTGGTCTAGATCAAAAGGTCAACCAAGCCAAAAGTTTTTACGCAGTTTTAACCTTAAGTTTTTTCGTGGGCTTAAGTATTGCTCTAGCCAAATTCAACCCCATCCAAATCCTTTTCTACAGCCAAGTGGTTAATGGTCTGGTTACTCCTATTATTTTAGGATTTATCTTAAAACTAGCCAGTAAAGAAGTCTTGATGAAATCATACGTCATCTCAAAGACTCAAAAAGCAGTCGGTTGGCTCACCGTCGCCATCATGGCCCTCGCCGGCATCGCCGCCTTCATCTAATCTAAACACCTTCAAGGACAGTCCCTGTAGGTCGCATAATATGCTA
>CAXBYZ010000020.1:0-14085 GCA_963980215.1 uncultured bacterium
GTCAACACCGGAAAGGCTCCCGTATACCGCGCATTACACTCAATCACGTAAACTTCATCGTCATCAGTCACCATCAAATCCAACCCAAAAATCCCCTTATAGCCTTTTTTATAAATATACTCCCCCCACTTTTTCACCTGCTCCTCGGCCAATAATTGCGCTTTCTCACTAAACCTCACATTCCAATCTTGCCCCAACCACACCCCGCTTCTCCCCACCAAAGCCGCCAATTCCGGCTGATCCATAATCTGGTTTTGCAACACACAAGCTACCGTTCCATAATGAGTCGCACACCCGGCCACACTCGCCTGTCTCCCCTCAATCCTCTCCGTCACATTCACATATTCTAAAATCCTCTCTTCAGACCGCCTCTCCACAAACTCTCTAAACTTCTCTAAGTCTTTTTTACTATCAATAAAAAACGTCCCCAAGCCTCCACCAATTGTGTAATCGGTCAATTGAAACACCAAGCGTTCTCCAAACTTCTCTTTAAACTCCTCCCACTTCTCATCCGTCACCTCCTCAATCCGTAGGGTCGCACCCTTCGGTATCTTCAACCCAGCTTTCAAGGCATCTTCTCTAAAAGACTTCTTATTCTCAAACACTTTCCGAATATGCCCCGGTGTACTCAACAATCTCAAACTATTAATAGCCGCAAGGGGCGAATGCCCCTTGCTCTCTAATTTTTCTTGTTTAGGGGCTGAATAGCCCCCCACAATTTTATCCGTCACCGTGCTGGCTTTATACAAAAACAAATTACAAGGTTCGTAACCTTGTAAAAACTCTTTCACTTCCGGCAGCTCCAAAATTCCCGAGGTATTAAACTTCTCCGGCTGATCCCCTCCCAAAGTTTTCTCCACGCTAATCACCTCACACTTTTCTCTAATCGCTGGTAAATCACTCGTCTCAAACAAACTCAAAATCTTATAATTAGGCAAAATATACGCTAAACCAGATCTCGGAAACGCCGTCACCCCTACCCCCACTACTAACTCATCACCAAACAACTTCTTAATATCTTCAATCTTTTCAAATCTAGCAGGCACTCTCATAACCTGCATTATACAAACTCTTCGTTCGTTTTATCAATTTACTTTAACTGCCCTAACTTCTCTTTTATCTCTTTCACTCGCATTCGCTGATCATCTAAATGATGTTCACTAGGCAGATATAAGTGGGAATTATACTGCTCCATCAGTCTTTGCATATCCGGATCCAACATCACTTCGTCATCACCAACCTCCAACACTCCTGTCATTTCCTTTAGCATATCCCATGCTTCACTCAAATCAAAACCTTCTGCATTTACTCCATGATCGTCACTCATCACTGCTCCAAATTCATCAAAGCTCATCGGTCCATTCCAGTAATGCATTCGATCAACGGATTAACCACCCCTGTTACCATCGGAAAATGCTTCACATTTCCACTCATCACTTTCAATTTATTCACCTTTGCGGTGCCAGCAATCAAACAATCCGCCAATAACTTACGCTCACTGACAGGGTCAGACCCTGTCACTCACCCCCATCTTCTTTAAGTAACTCTCCAAAATATTTTTATTAACCTTCTTCAAATACCACTCATCCGTCTCAAACCGTCTTTGTCCCCGGCTCTTTAAATACAGCATATCCGCTACCGCTTTTTCCAACTTAGCTACCATCATTCCTTCTTTTTCCTCAAAACCCCACCACAATCTGGGTTTTATCTGTGAAAACCAAAACACCTGCCCCCCCAAATTCATTTTTTTAGACCGCCTCGTCGTCGCCAAAGTTTCCTCTATCGGTGGTTGATTAATCACTCCGTACCGATACAACACACTCTCCAAACTCAAGTAACTTGGTT
Source organism: uncultured bacterium (assembly GCA_963980215.1). Lineage (GTDB taxonomy): Bacteria > Patescibacteriota > Microgenomatia > UBA1400 > CG1-02-47-37 > CAXBYZ01. Next base: position 1,846 of record CAXBYZ010000020.1, read on the forward strand.
GATACAACAAACTAGCCACCAATCTTAAATCAATCTGGCTATCCGCCAACACATACACATTTTTACTCAATCTCACCAACAATCCACTCTTCACCAACCTCTCCACCGACTTCTTAATCGTCATCTCTTCTTGTTCAAAAATTGCCTCAAAATCAGCCAATCGATAATAAGCCTTCGGATACTCCTTAATTTTCTTAATAAAACTTTCAATTTTCATACTCAAACTCATCCAAGATAAATCGTTTAGATTTTGGCAACAAAAACCTCACCCTATCCACCATCAATTTTTTATCCACCCTCACTTTTTTACTAAACTTTTTATCTAATTTTTGAGCCAAAAACCACAAGTCAAACCAATCTCTCGGTTTTTTCCGTTCTTCCACCAACCTCAACTTATCCTTATAAATCCGCCCCAACGTTACGATCCTAATATACGGTTGCAACCAACTCACCGGCGACTTTAACATTTTATAATCATAATCTTTCCCACTCACCCATTTCTCCTGACGTTTAGATATTTCTACTTTAATCCCCACCCGCCACTTGCCGGCTTGTACCACCAACCTAGCAAACAAAGTGTTTTTCCGATTATAAATATCATCCACCTCCATCTCCTGATAACGCTTCGCCACTGACACCATCATCCTTTTAAACTCACCAAAACTTATTTTCCCCAGCACCGAAAAATCCAAAACCTCAGAAAACCTCCATGCCTGATAGCCCAATCTCAATGCCGTTCCTCCTTTAAATACCAAATTCTTCGCCACCCCAAACTCACTCATCTCATTTAATACCGTCATTTGATAATTCTCCATCACCACCACTTCAGGACTTACCTCTTCTTTCTTGGCCATGGCTCTCACACTATCTAATTCAATCATAATATAACTATTATTATACAATCATTGAACTTTATCAACCCCCCACCTTCAGGGTCCGACCCTGTAGGCCCCCTTGCAGTCCCAACCCATCTCTTTATATAATTACTTTCATGACCACCACTCTCCTCCATCACCTAAACGACTACGCCCCCTCCGGCTTAGAATTTGCCGAAATCAAAACCCAGTTTATCAATCACCTTAATAACCCCCACCAAATCATCATTCACGACACCGCCATCCCTCCACTAGACACCATCGGTCTTGGCTTTGTCACCGGTCAATTGGCCCTCACCCCCTTCAAGCACCGCTTAGTTGTCTATGGTAACTGTGCCCCAAGACGAAGCACCAAAAAAGCCACCAAAAACAATCTTGGCCAAGGATTAAAGTACGCTTTACTAAAAAACGGAGCCGAGATCATCAATGTCTTTTCCGAGTACGCTTTTGGTTTTGTCAAAAATGACATCGTCAAATTTCATGATCTAAACATCCCCAACCAAGGCTCTCAATTTCGTTCCCGCGACTTCTTCCCCAAAGCCGTTGCCAACATTATTAACTCCAATTACTCTGATCTAGGCAAAAAACTAAATCTTACTAACATTCCCGCCATCGCTCCCAACCTCGTCGCTTGGACCGATGGCTTTGGCAATATCAAGACCACCACCCGCCTCTCCCACCTCACCAAACTAAACTTAAAACCCGGTGATAAAGTCAAAGTCGTTCTTAATAACGTTGCTATGATTGGAGTTATTTCGCTTGGTGGCTTCCAAGTAGACCGCGGAGTTTTAGCCATCAACGCCGGCTCTTCCGGCCACCACGACCCCTTTATCGAACTCTTTCTAAGAGTTCACCATCTCAGTGAAAAAACCGCCGCCGTCCGCTTCAACCACCCCACCGGTGGACAACCCCTAGAGTTAAAACCCCTCTAGTCAATTCTTATACTTTTCAATCACTGTGTTAAACTCACCGCTGCTAATAAAAAATCATCACCCGTTTTTCCCTCATTATCTACTATTAAATTAAGCACCCCTTCTGGTCCTTTCTCTAACAAAATTTCATTTCTTGTGGGAAATTCAACTTCAGCTGCTACTCTTTCTCTTTCATCTCTCGTACTATTCACTCCACCATCGCTACCTACTGCCGCCCACGCACCATGTATACTAGGGCTACTACTTATATTCATAACACTGATTGGCTTAGTATATTCCCCCCACTCTCTCCCCCTATACATTGATGGACCAAAAGTCATAAAAGCTCCATTAGGTTTAGTTTTTCTATCATATTCTTCTACAGTCAAACCACCACGTTCAAGAGCCATTAAATCTATAATCTGATTAACATTCGGATTACCTAATCTCCCCGGAAGCCCCAAATCATTAAATACGGGGTCAAGATCCCCAGTATAAAACTCACCACTCGGATCACTTGGCCGCCTCACTGCACTTACATTAGTCGCAGCCATCGAATCAGCTAATGACATTTTACTTCCATAAACCAACTTATTTTCTGGACCAATCAATATTCCAGTCATCCCAATTACTCCATTCAACCAATGATGATGCCATTTTCTCCATTCAGTTTCTAAACTAGAAGAATTTCTATCTGCACTTTTTTTCAAATATTTAAAAATTACTCTCCACCTTACCTCATTTTGAACCTCTAACCAACTATCAAGCCAAGCTTCCATTACCTTCTCCATACTTACATGTTCAGTCTCCCTCGTACACCTATTATTAACAGTCAGGGAACCTTCACTCTCTAACCATTCAAAACCATTTTTCAAAACTACACCAAATCCCGACATTGGATCTCTCTCCATCTCACTCCTCATCAACCAATTACCGGCACTATCAGATCCTGCAAAATCAGCTTCTCTGCCCAGTATTCTATGTTGACTATGTTGCCATTCTTGAGCTGTATCCTTGTGCATAGTCAAAAAATCAATCGCTTCCAATCCAATAAAACTAAACCCGTACATGCTAGCTGTTATTGCCAAAAAGCTATCTCCACTATGTCCTTTCTCTACTTTATTGTCATTTCTAGCCCCCAATAAATAACTCAACTCAAACACTCTATTCCCCACTACAATTTCTTGCCTAGAAACACCAATAGGTTGCCCAGCCCCTGGCATCTTCTCCGGTATCAACACTTGAAACGATACGCCATCGCTTGTTTTCTCAATTGGATGTAAACTATCAGTCCATTGAGTAGGAAATGCTTCAACTTCTGGTTTCATACCCTATAGTTTACCATACCAACGCAATGAAAAAACCGCCGCCGTCCGCTTCAACCACCCCACCGGTGGCCAACCCCTAGAACTAAAACCCCTCTAAAGTCTAAGGATTAGGCTCATCAATCACCACTCCACTAGCTTTCTTTCTCTCCAAAAACTTATTGATTGTATCCATATCTAAGTTTTCCTTTCCCACCACCTCTACCAAATATTCCATAGAATCCGAAATCAATTCCTTATCCATCATTGCTCTAGATACTTCACCACTATCCTCTCGCAAAAAAGTAAAATATTTATTTATTGCTTTCCCAAACTTTTCCTTATCCAAACCATTTGCTTGTTTAGCTAACTCAGCTACCCTCACTCCCAAATCATCAATGCCAACTTTTTCAGATTCCGGAAAAGAATAAAATAAATTCATCACAAATAATTTTTCCCACTGCAACGCACCAATTCCCGCTTCTCTCATTACTTCATCCATCATCTCTTCCGGCACCAGCTCTGCCAAAGCCACCACATAAATAGCTCGAAGGTAATCTGATGTCAATTCAGAAAAACCCCTCTCTTTCAATTCACTTGCAGCCAATAGCAATATTTCTTTTAGTAACTCAGTCTCCTCACCTGTAACAGCCCGTAAAATTGCTCCCGAATCTCTCATTCCTAAAATTTTATCTGCCAATTTACCCCTATGCCACCCATCCTCATCAAACTTATCCACTTCTTTTCCAACAATTTTTCCCCCTCTACCTTTTTGTTCCTCTCTAAACCTTTTCCCCAACAACTCCAACGTCTCCCCATCAAACCTTTCACCCCCTTCATCTAATAATTTTCTTACTTCTTCACGTCTTTCATTAATCTCCTCCACTATTATCTCAGTATCAAGACCCCATGTATTCCCCACTCCCGCAAAAAAATCTATCTTCCCCACCAATTTTTCCTCCCACTCAACCCCCTCTTGTAAACCAAAAGTCTTTACCGCCTCCGGCAATATCTCCAAAGCCGCTAATCCTTCCTCCATCATAAATCTTTTTCCATCTTCATCATCAACTCTAGCTAACATCTCTGCTTGTTGCACCTGAGGATATGTCTCTAAGACCGTCAAGTAACTCTGCCACCCTACAAACGCCTTAACCACTTCTACCAGACCTTCTTCTCCATATTCCTCAAAACATATTTCAAGTGATTTACTCCCTAAATTAAAAACCTGCCTTCTCGCCTCTTTCAATTGCCCATAAACTTTCCGCCAATCACCCAAGTCTAAATTATCAACTTCTGGTCCAACCGGTAATTTTTTATCCATTTCACTACTCATATTTCTCCTTTTTTCAAAAAAGCCACCCAACACCGGGCGGCCAAACTCACCCGTATAATATAAGATTGCCCTCCTAGTTGTCAAGCCTCTCTCCCCGCCTCACTCTCCCTCACCCGCACCGAAAATCCCAACAAATCTCGCCGGCCAATAATCATCCGCCTCTTTAATTTTGATCGATCCGACACCGAAGCCGAACTCTTAATCTTCTTCCCCTTCAAATAAAACGTCACTCCCACCACCTTTCTCTCTTCTCGTCCTAATGCCGACCGATACCCAATCTCCCACAACACATTCTCCGGGTCCAGTAAGCCCAACTCTCTTGCCAACTCCTCATCAATCGAAGTTCGAAACGCCCCCGTATCCACCTTAGCCTTAACTTCATGACTCTCCCCCATCAAATCCTTTATCTTCACATCTTCAAACACTCCCACGTACAAGGCCCCGCCTTGAATCGACTCCGCCTCATCCCTTACCGCAAACAACTGCTTACCAATCGCCACCCCTTGCTTCACCGTCTTCACCTTCAAACCCTCCACCCTCTCTAATCTTCTCTTCAAACCGGCTCCATTAGCTAATTGAATCTTTAAACCCGGTTGCGAATTAATCTCCAACACCATTGGCTTGCTCTTTAACTTACCCGCCTTAGTTTTTTTCGGTTGCAACACCCCATCCACTCTACAAAACCCCAACCCCACCGTCTCAGCCGTCTCCACCGCTAGTCGAAGCACCCTCTCCCACCTTGGAATCACCACTCCTTTTAACCTTCTTCTAGTTCCCGGAAAAAACTTCACCTCAGTCGTGTACTTCACCGCCTTGGTCGTCACTCCCGTCGCCATATCTATCCCACAAGCAATCGCCCCCTGAAACATATTGGCTTTACCGTGTGACTCTTTAGTTGGCAATCTCAAAAAAGCCATCACCGGCACTCGGTTAAACACCAACACTCCAATATCCGGCGTCCCTTGAAAAGAAATATCAGAAAAACTAGGATGAACCCTAGCCCTCTCTTCAATAAAAGCCTTGTCCGGTAAATCAAACATCGAGTACTTCCCCGCCAAAATATCTTTAATATGTAGCTTCAAATCATCCACCGTCACTACCTGCTTATCCACCGTAATCCAACTTATCTCCTCAGTCTCTTGACTCCTGTCAATCACCAAAATTCCTTCTCCCCCCAAACCAGCCGCCGGCTTGACCACAAAACTCTCCGGTAATCTAGTAAAATCATACTTATCCACCGACTGCTCACTAGAAAACATCCGGTACAACTTCGGCACTCCCAGTTTTTTTTTCTTCAATAAAGACTTAGTCAAGAGTTTACTACTAGAAATCTTCTTGGACTTCTGTTTATTGTAGCGAGATTGGTAAACATGATTCCGGGCATTCATCCCTAGAATTTCACTGCGCTTGATCATATTACAAATTACAAAAATAAAATTAATGATGCAGATTATCTTCTTTTCAAAAAGTCTTCGCAGACACAATTTGCCTGGTCCCGATTAAATCGGGAAATTGTGTCGAGAACCAAGATGGCTCTGGCGCTGGCCAGAGAACATCTGTTTTTTGATAAAGAATGGTAATCGAATCATGGTTTTTATTACTTCAGTAAACTCTTAAATTTCACTCTTTCAAGCAGTCGCAAACCCACATACTTCCCCACATAAATATTAGTTATAGCCACCACTAACAAATAAACTTCAGGGTTAAGTAGTACCAGTTTTTGCACTAAATCAAGCTTTAATATCACTGCCGCTCCAATCGCCATTAATATAGTTTGAGTAGTTACCTGAAAAGCTTCTCTTTTAGATTTTCCCGTCTGCACTTCAATAAAATTCTCAGACAATAGCATCAGAATCAAGATAGGAAAAATCGAGACAGCGGATAACTCCCCAAACTCTAAATTCACCGCTCCTAGTAACACCGCCAACACTCCTACAGACACAAACCACATCAGTAGGGCCATTCTCGGTAAATACTGCATCTTCAATCTCTTGGTTAACCTTCTAGCAATAGTGGCCAGTAGCCAAATCACCACAAACAAGACCATCCCCACTCTAATTCCTGTAGCCACAAAAGCTACCGAAAGCATCGCCGGCACAAAAATTCCAAACCCAGTTAAGCCAAGTAAGTGCCTAGCTGAAGCAATCATCAAGGCTACTAAGGGGAAAAGAAGCACTAACACAATAGTATTAGCCGATACTCCCCGAGCCACCGCTTGACGCATTCCCACTTGAATAAAATTACTCCACTTTAAAGTATCCACTTTTTTCTCTGCCAAGTACCCTTCCAGCTTTCCCTTCACCGGTGAAGCTGTTTGGGTGATATCTTGTTTGGTAGCTTGCTCTAGTTTAATCGTCCCCGCACTGGTCGCCTCCGCACTCTCACTCGCCTCCTCAACTTCTTGTGCATATACAGTCAAGTTACTAATACCAATAACCGAAGGATGAATACCCTTCGTCGAAAATTCTTTACCAGATTTACCCTGTGAATACAGGGCCAACAATAAAACAGTAAAAACTAGGCAAAACTTCTTCATACCCCTATTATACCGCACCAGCCCCAAAAATCACCAAAACCATTACTCACTCTTATCAATCGGCCAACTCATCTCCACCACAGCCCCTCTCCCCTCCATATCAAAGTCTCTTCGATTACCAATTTGTAGCTCCCCACCCATCAACTTCACGATCTCATTAATCTGAAACAGACCTAGACCACCCCCAGACTTTCTTGTACTTTCCCCTTCCAACAACCCAACAGAAACTCCATCAATTTTTATCAACATAGGTCTTGAAAACCCAAGCCCATTATCTACCGCTCTCACCACTACCCGACCCTCCACAATCTCCATTTTCCACTCCATTTGTAGATCAGGGTTTTCTCCGACCGGGCTACCATTTTTGTATATTACATTGTGATCTTTTGTGTTCTCGATCAAATTTAACACAATATTTTTTACATCAAATCCATTCACTTCAAGCTCACCCTCAACATCTTCAGAAATCTCAAAACTCAAACGACTCATAGCCATATCTTTTGGATTTAGCACTTTCCAAGACTTCTCCACCACTTCTAAAAATTCTTCTGGAAACCGTAACTTTTCAACCTCTTTTTTTCCAGTTAAGGCACTTTTCAAAAACATTAAGTAATCAGGCATTAAAAATTTTAACAAACTCACAAACTCCCCAAGATTATCTCCTATTGCTTCAGTAGTCATATTTATCCAGTTTATTGGCCTCTTAACTGAATGCGCAAAAACTTGTCTATTGCGATCCAGTACTTCTCTCGCCTCATTACCAACAGCCTGAAGAACCTGATGTTCACTCAACTCTAATCTTTCTGTTAAATCAGCCAACTTTACAAACCACCCATTCTCGTCCATGTCAATTTCACCAATTACCTCTTGCAATATCGCAAGTCCGGTCAATGCTTGATTTATTTTTTTGTCAGTTCCACTTTCACTACCAACCCCAGCTACTGCATCGGGCTTAATCTCAGTCATGTTTCCCCCTCTTTACTGCTTCAACTCCGCGTCAATAATAGTCTTAAAGGCCGCAAATGGTTGAGCTCCCACCAATTTTTTCCCATTGATAAAAAAGGTTGGAGTTCCATTAGCTCCCACTTTTTGAGCTAGTTCTAAGTCATCTTTAACTACTTGGGTAAATTTACCTTCATCAAGACAGCTATTAAACTCTACTTGATTCAAGCCTAGCAAACCGGCATAACTCTTAAATAGTTTAGTATCAGTCGCTTCACTCCAAGCTTCTTGAGTTTCAAACAACTTATCATGCATCTCCCAGTACATATCCTGATCGCCAGCACACCTAGCTGCTTCAGCAGTCACTTGAGCATTAGCATGAAAAGCTAAAGGCAAATCTCGAAGTACATACTTCACTTTCCCCGTATCAATGTACTCAGTCTCAATTTGTTGATATGCTTGATCCACATATCTTTGGCAAAATGGGCACTGATAATCCGTAAACTCAACAATGGTCACTAAAGCTTCTTCTTCACCCTTCATCGCCCCTTCACTCATCAATTCTTTCCAAACCTCCTCAGTAATCTCTACCTCTTCTTCTTGCTCGGGTGCTTGAACTTCTTGTTTCACTTCATTCTTACCGCCTTTTAACACCCTCAACTCCGTCCACATACTTCCAATAGCAAAAGCCGCTCCCACTAGTAGCACCATTAAAATTGGTTGCACTAAACTTCCTTTTTTCTTATGTTTTGTTTCTTTCGCCATATAATTCTCCCTATTTAATTAACAAGTCACTATATCAAACATATTGAAACATGTTAACCTCCAAATAAAAAAACAGTAGGAACGGTTCCTACTGTATTTACAATTAACTATTTACAATTATCAATATTTTGTTTACAATTAATCTATAATGAAAATAGAAAATAAACTCATCAGTTTAATCGAAAAACATCATCACCTTACCGCCCCCGAATTAGCCAAACACCTTAAAGTCTCTCGGCAATATGTCACTAGATTGCTAAAAAAACTAGTTAATCAAAAAATAATTTTTAAAACAGGATCTACCAAAAACTCTCTCTATCATACAAAATTACCTCAAGATAACTACTCTATAAAGAGTGCTATAAAAAACCTTCAAGAAGATGTTGTCTTTACCAAACTAAACTATCAACTACCTATTTTAAGTTCTTTATCGCAAAATCTTAAGACCGTTTTTGAGTATTCTTTTACTGAAATTTTAAACAACGCTATCGACCACTCCCTTTCACACTACACCACCATCACTATCACCAATTCAACAAAAGAAATCGGTTTTATTATTAAAGATAGTGGTGTTGGTATTTTTAATAATCTTGTTAGCCAAAAAAAATTAAAAAACCATCTTGAAGCTATTCAAGATTTAACCAAGGGCAAACTCACTACCATCCCCTCTCGTCATACAGGTGAAGGTATTTTTTTCACCTCAAAACTTGCTGATATTTTCACCATCAAAAGCTCATACCATCAGCTTATTTTCAACAACATAAAAAAAGATAATTTTATCAAAAAACTTAATCGAAAAATCACTGGTACTCAAATAGAATTTTCAATCTCAAAAAATTCTCCTATCAACTTAAGTCGAATATTCAAAGAATACACCAACAAAGATTTCCAATTTTACAAAACCAAAATCACCGTCAAACTTTATCAGCTTGATACTCAATTTATATCTCGATCTCAAGCAAAAAGATTATTAAGTGGCTTAAATTCATTTACCCACATTATTCTTGACTTTAAAAAAATCAATCTCATCGGCCAAGGTTTCGCTGACGAAATTTTTCGAGTTTTCCAAAGCCAATTTCCTCAAACTCTCATTACTCCGATCAACGCTTCTCCCACCATATCTTTTTTTATCAAAAAAGCCACAAACCCCAAATCACCAATTACTCCTCAAAACTAATCGACCCAGTTGGACAAGCATCTTTAGCCATCTTTACATTTTCTTCTTCCCCAGCCGGATCACCCACTACTTGAGCTTTATCCCCTTGCATGGCAAATACATTTGGGCAAATTGCCGGACAACTCCCACAACCAATACAAGTATCTTGATTCACTTTTACATTTTTCATACACTTCTCCTTAATTTCATGGCCTCAACTACTCGAGAAACCGCTTTTATATATGCCGCCATTCTTGGCGTTACTTTTCTTTCATTATACACGCTCCACACTTCATCAAAAGCCCTATCCATAATCACCTTCAACTTAGCAAACACTTCCGCCTCTTCCCAATAATAGCCCATGTTATTCTGAACCCACTCAAAATAAGACACCGTTACTCCACCAGCATTACAAAGCACATCCGGCAAATCCACTACTCCATTTTTATGCAAAATCTCATCCGCTTCTGGTGTCACTGGCCCGTTAGCCAACTCCACTATATATTTTGCTTTTATTTTGCCAGCACTTTCTTTAGTTATCTGGTTCTCCAAAGCCGCCGGTGCCAAGATATCTACCTTCAGCTCCAACAACTCCTTATTAGAAACCTCTTTACTTCCCTTAAACCCCACCACACTCCCCGTCTTCTCCTTATGCTTCAACACCCCTGCAGGGTCCAACCCTGCAGGCTGATAAATACCCCCCTTGCTATCAGATACTGCCACTATTTTATAGCCAGCCTTCCTCATGTAATAAGCGTACCAATAAGAAGCATTCCCAAATCCCTGAATCGCCACTGTAGTTCTCTTTTTATTCAACTTCTTCACTTTAGCCAACTTCTCAGTCACGAAAAATCCACCCAAACCAGTTGCCACCCCTCTACCTTTAGATCCACCAAGCTCCAAGGGTTTACCTGTAATCACTCCCGGCTCATGTTTACCGGTTAATTTTTCATACTCATCAAGCATCCAGGCCATAATCTGCCCATTGGTATTTACATCCGGCGCCGGCACATCCACCCACACCCCGATGTCTTTATAAATAGCTTTCATGTAAGCTCGACTTAATCTCTCAAGCTCACCTTTCGATAATTTTTTTGGGTCTACAATCACTCCGCCTTTCCCGCCACCATAAGGAATTCCCACTACGCTACACTTCCAAGTCATCCACATAGATAAAGCTTTAACTTCCGCCAAAGACACATTTTGGTGAAACCTAATTCCCCCTTTATGTGGTCCCACCGCATCATTGTGTTGAGATCGAAAAGCCTTAAATGTTTTATATTTTCCACTATCCATTTTAACTCTCAAATCAACCTTAATAATCTTTTTTGGATACTTTAACTCCTCTAAAATTTCCTTTTTTATATCGATCAATTTAGCCACATTTTCCAACTGCTTAACTGCATTTTTATATGGATTAGACATATTTATCCTCCAACCACTTCTCAGCATCCAAGGCCGCCTGGCACCCCATAGCCGACGCCGTGATTGCTTGTTGATAATGATAATCCACCACATCTCCCGCCGCAAACACTCCAGCTATATTAGTCTTAGTCGCTTCCGGATAAACCATATTTGTCTTAATAAATCCTCTCTCATCAAGCTCTAGTTGTCCTTCAAAAATCTTGGTTGTTGGCTTGTGTCCAATCGCCAAAAAGACTCCATCTGCATCCATCTCAAATCTTCCGCCCCCGTCACTATTAATAACCGCAGCGGGCGAATACCCTCTGCTCTCTACTTTGTTATTTTTATTTAGAGGGCGAATGCCCTCCAAAATAACTCCCTCAACTTTACTCTCTCCCAAAACTTCCTTCACTTCCGTATTCCACAAAATCTCAATCTTAGGATTATCTTTAGCTCTCTTTGCCATAATTTTTGAGGCCCGAAACTCTTCTCTTCGATGAACTATATACACTTTCTTAGCAAACTTTGTCAAAGCCATCGCATCCTCAATCGCCGCATCCCCACCACCAATCACAAAAGCAGTTTTCTCTCTATAAAAAGGCGCATCACAAACCGCACACACCGCTACTCCTCGACCCATCAATTCTTTCTCTCCGGGGATATTTAGTTTAATTGGTTCCGCCCCGGTGGCCACAATCACTGCCCTAGCTTGGTGTTCTTCCTCTCCTACCCACACTTTCTTAACTTCCCCAACTAACTCCACCTTACTCACTTTTTTATCCACCAACTCCGCTCCAAATTTTTGAGCTTGTTGACGCATATTCATCATCAATTCTGGCCCTAACACACCGTCCTTAGCCCCCGGCCAGTTCTCTACCACCGTTGTGTTCATCAGCTGGCCTCCATGCACTTCACCGGTAAACACCAACGGTTTAAGCTCTGCCCTACCAGCATATATTGCCGCCGTATACCCCGCCGGCCCAGAACCAATAATGATTAAATTATGTATCATAA
>CAXBYZ010000021.1:0-13897 GCA_963980215.1 uncultured bacterium
AACAGCAAATACAGGCATAACTGAACTAGCAAGCAGGCTTAGTCCAGCGCCAGCGCCGATTAATTGTTTTGTAAGTTTATTCATGTAAATTTTCACCCCCTTTCAAAGGGTAAGTTAATGTGTATGTATTTTTCTAATTTTTGCCAACAAAAAAGACACCGATAATTTCAAAGGTGCCTATATATAATGTATCCAAATTTTTCATAATGTCACGGTTATTTAGGTTTGTATTAGTTAGTTATAAGTTTATATTTAATGAATCAAACTTTAAACAACTATATCAAAGTATAGATACTTTTTTGATATTTTGTCAAGACCCTATATTTAGTAGTAAGTATTATAGGTAAACACTAGTCCTAGCGTGTGAAGATTATGTGAAAAAAGTCTTTCGAACCACAAAGTAACCCAAAATTGGGAAAACCGCCGCTATCGATGCCGGTGAACTCCAATCGACGCGAGGCAAGTACCAAGCCAATTTCTTATATTCCTGCTCCCCTTCCAAACCTACCTTAGCCCACATCCAACCCTTAATATTCAGTCCTTCGGCCCACTCCAATCTATAGGTTCTCTTTTTATTGGCTTCAATCAACATTGGTTGCTCAATCTTTAAGCTATCCTGTTCACTCCCCAGTAAGTTGCTAATATTCACATTCAACTGGTCAACTGTTTTTTCCTGATCGCTAAAATTAACTACGTCAAACTTCACTACCGGACCACTATCTTCACTCACTACACCTATATTATAAATCTGTACTTCACTGGAATTCTGACGATTACTGTAACTCGACTCCAACCAAAAACCCGCCAACAAAAGAGTGGGCAGGCCCAGACCCAATAAATAACGCCACGGTTTAATTTTTTTCATGTGTCCCCAAAATAAGCTTATAAACACATTAAATACATATAGTCATTTTTTGTCAACCCTCACTTAATGTGATAAAGTAGATCAATGCCTAAATCACGTCAGGTAGTCATCATTTTCTCCATCCTCTTTTTTAGCACTTTTTTAGCTACAATTCCCCAATCTTTCTCCACTCACTCTCAAAAAACCAAGGTTACTATCACTATCTATCCAAATGAAAATATCGAAGACGAAGATAACGACGACCAAGGCGAAGACAACAACACTCAATCGGAATCAATTCAAGTCACTCCCCAACCATTCAACCTCTTAAACTGGCTAAAAAGTCTATTTAGGTAATTTTCTCTTCAACTTACCCTTATCCAAGCGCTCAGCATAAATATATTCAACCATCTTACCAGCATCAACATCTTTCCACGCTCCAGCAAAATCCATAATACTCTTCTTGGAGCTAACTGGCTTACTAATCACCGCCACTGGAATACCAGTTTTTTTAACTTTTACTATACTCATTATTATTCTCCATCTCTTTCTCAATCAATTTTCTCAAGTACACCGCCCTCGGGGTTTTTTTCTTTTTAGCAATCCAATCCAAGTAATTTCCAATCCTTGGAGATATAAAAAAATTAAACCGGGTATCCATCTGCTCTGTTGCATAAGATATTAATAGTGGAATTTCTTTCTGTAGCTCAATCACTTCACTATATTTAATCAATTGAAATTTATCATTTTTTTCCAAAGTAGCTAATAAATGAGGAACATCTTTTCCGCTATAAAAAGCTATTGCTGGTTTTCCACTTTCAACAGCAACTGACACTAAATAACCAACGCTTGTGCTAGCATGAGACATCTCAACTATCACCAAGTCAGACTTTTTAATTCCGTCTAAAACTTGTTTATGAAACTCAACATCTTTATCTTCATTCCATTCATCAATATCTTTAGCTGTCACTTTTAATACATGATCTGAGACAACTTTATGGCCCAAATCATTCAAGTATGAAACAATTGAATTATAATTCTCTCCATACTTTCCCTTTCCATGTATCGAAGCAATAAAAAAAATATTCATACCTTTTTTCCCTTTATTTAATATATTTTGGTAAAAATGATTTTAATATTTCGGTTGCATTTCCCACAACATACCTACCATCGTCTGTCATTAGCGAGTCAGCACTATCCTCATAATAATTACCCAACCTATAAAATATAGCTCCTGTTGCAAAAGTTGTTTTAATATTTGTAAATTCAGCAACTTTCTTAACAAATTCATAACCTTGTTGAGCCATAACAGGAGCAACAACCTCCACAGAATCAACTTTTACTTTTCTTGCGTACAAGTTTAATAAAACACCAGCAGTTGTCAATCCTGATGCCATGCAAACCTCAAGTATTCTCACTTTTCCTTCAATATCCTTCAACTTTCTAGACAATCTATCACCCCTCTTAATCGAATCATAGTATAACCTCATACCAAAACCCATTCTCCCTATTGACCCTTTCAACGGAACTCTCTTGCAGTCAATCGCTATAATTTTTTCTTTTTTAATGGGTGCCAAGCCCGCTACCAATGCTCCTCCTCGAAGAGGAACTATCACTTCAGAATTATCTTTCTTAATTATCCGAAAAACAGATGAGCAAATATTTGCTAAATGCTTCCTGTAGACATAATCAAAGCCTTCTCTTCTTGTTTTCTCAATTGGCATGTTAGCAATTTCAGTTATCCTCTCAATAGAGTCTAAAATTTTTGAATCAGTTAAACCAATCACTCGCAAATCATTTTGACTTTTATAAATTCTATTTAAAGAGTTAATGCTTGATTTGATTTGATTCTTAAAAGAATCCTGAAAATCAATAAAGGTATAATCAAATGATTTGGGGCCTTTATATCTCTTTAAAGATAATTTAGAGATCGAAATAGGATTAACTCGATCTCCAAAATAAATATCTGCTTTACATGTTTTATATAATATTGATTGTGATTTTATACTCATTAAAACTCCCTTCGGCCTTCAAAGGCCCGGTTTAAAGTCACTTCGTCGGCGTACTCAAGGTCTGCCCCAATCGGTAATCCTCTCCCAATTCGAGTAACTTCAACTTTTATATTTTTTTCATTAATCAATTTTTTAATATACATAGCTGTGGCTTCTCCTTCCATATTTGGATTGGTTGCCAAAATAACCTCAAATATACTACCATCTTTTAATCTAGGAAGTAAGTCATGGATATGTAACTCTTCCGGACCAATGTTATTTAACGGAGACAAAGCCCCGCCCAAAATGTGATACAAACCCTTATAAAATCCCCCACGTTCAATCGCCAATAAATCCAAAGGTTGTTCAATCACGCAAAT
Organism: uncultured bacterium; assembly: GCA_963980215.1. Classification (GTDB taxonomy): domain Bacteria; phylum Patescibacteriota; class Microgenomatia; order UBA1400; family CG1-02-47-37; genus CAXBYZ01. The sequence continues at coordinate 3,216 of CAXBYZ010000021.1, forward strand.
TTTATCTTGATCTCGACTTCTATCAGTACAAACTCCACAAGGATCACTCTCGGAAATATTAAAACAAATTCCACACTCTTTAGTATCTTTTTTCAATCTTTCCAAAGCCTGCCCAAAATTTTCTAGTTCAGATTGAGGGTTATGAAGGAGATAAAATACCAATCTTTGGGCTGATTTAGGTCCAATTCCTGGTAATTTCTCAAATGACTCTATCAGCCTCGTCACGGCACGGGCAGTTTTCATATACCCTCACTATACCACAGAAAGAGGGTTGGTACGACGCTCAGCCTGTATTTAATTCCCCCCTAAACCTTGGCCTTTAAGCATGCCGGAAAGACCACCGCTCATCTCAGCTAGTTTTTTAGCTGCCATTTCTTGAGATTTCTTAATAGCTTTATTAATTAACTCCAAAACTCTAACATTAGTCATGCCGTCAATCTCGAGAGATTTTAGCTTCTGATCTCCAGTAATCACAATCTTGATGCCATCTTCATCGATTACAATTTCTTCTTGAGCTAACTGCTTTTGAATCGCCATCGCTTGATCTCGCATCTTTTTAAGTTCGCCTAGTTGTTTTACTTTATCAAACATTAATTAATTCACCTCCACTCCAAAAACTTCTTCTGCTGTTTTTACAATATCATCATCAACTTTAGCAGAAATATTATCATCTTGAGTGTTTGTTCTTAATTTGTTGGCCTTTTCTGCCAACAAAAATCTTACTCCAATCGACTCTCCCAACACTTCTGAAACTACCTGCTCCACTATCTGCCTGTACCTATCTGCCTCTAACCTTTCTTTATGAAACTTATAAAACACCTCTAAAACCAAAAACCTACCATCAAATCCACTTGGTTTTGTCGCTTTTAGTAAAGCTTCAAGTGAGTGATTGTGTGGCCTCATTGCCGTTAACACCTCTGTCCACTTTCCTAACACCGACTCCAAACTAATCTTGCCAGATTTTGCTCTTAATTTTGGTGTCTCTTTTTCTTCTTCTTTAACTTCTTCAACCATCTCTCTCACTCCACTCTTACCTACAACCTCTCCCCACTCGACCACCGCTAGCTCCAAAGGCAAACTCTCAACCACAGCCCCTTTAATTCCCTTTACTGCTTTGTGAAACAACTCAATAAAACTTTTTAAGCTAGCAACATCTTCAATTTTCTTTATATCATCTCCATCTTTGATCCCTAGTTTGACCATCAAAACTTCTCGTAACCTCTCCACAATATCAACTCCCAGTTGTCTTACGTTAACTCCATTATCTACAACTGACGTTAACCATCCTAAAGCTTCTTTCACTTTTCTTTCATAAACCAAAACAATAAAGTCATCTATCAAAACCTCACTCCCTCCACCCATAAAAAACTCTTTAATCTTTTTCGAATCAATGCTCACACCCCCAAAAGACAGTTGTTCTAAGATTTTAATTCCATCTCTAAAGCTTCCTCCCGCCTTACTAGCAATCAACTCCAAGCCATCTTTTGAAATCTTTAACTTCTCTCCCTTAACTACCTTATTCAAAGATCTCACTAGCTCACTAATTTTCCCTTTACTAAACTCTACCTTTACGCACCGAGAAACAATTGTTCCAGGAATTTTGTGTGGCTCGGTAGTACATAAAATAAACTTTGCGTGTTTTGGGGGTTCTTCCAAGGTTTTTAACAAAGCATTAAATGCCTCGGTAGTTAACATATGAACTTCGTCGATAATATATGTCTTTACCTTCAAAGCACTCGGTGTTAACTTTATCTTTTCTCTTAAATCTCTAATATCATCAATCCCCCGATTCGAAGCCGCATCAATCTCTATAATATCCATAGACCGATTCTCAATGATCAGCTTGCAGGCCTCACACTTATTACACGGCTCCCCTTTATTTGGCTTCAAGCAATTTACTGCCTTAGCCACAATCCTAGCGCTAGAAGTTTTCCCAGTTCCTTTTGGACCCACAAACAAAAATGCATGAGGGACTTCTTTAGCTCCCAACAACTCACTCAAAGACTTTCGCACAGCCTCTAGATCAAGTTCAGAAATTACCTGTGGTCGATACTTCAAGTAAAACGCCATACTATAATAAAAGAAGCCTCTTCTAATTTTTAATCGTGATGAATACCTAACAAATGTAGCATAGCGTGCTTAATTAAAAAAGGTACACTATGCTTTTTAATTTTGGCTTGTGACTTACAGATAACAATATCTCCTAATCGAACCACCCCATCAGGACCAACACTCATATCTTCCAAAGGAAAAGATAAAACATCAGTTGGCGCATCCTTCTTTCTATACTTCTTGTTTAAGTCCCAAATTTCTTTTTTACTTACAAAGGATAGTGAGGCTACCACCTTCATAATACTTCTTTAACCAGCTGTGACACTATTCTACCATCAGCTTTTCCTTGTATTTTTGCCATCACTGCTCTCATCGATGTTCCAAAATCTCCATCAAGCTCCCCCGCTTCTTTCATTTTAGTTACAATTTTCTTTACTTCATCTTCACTCAAACCTTTTGGCAAGTACTTCTGAATAATCCCTAACTCAACTGTCTCTTTCTCTACCAGTTCAGGTCTACTTCCCTTTTTATACATCTCAATAGCATCTTGCCTCTTTTTTGCTTCTTTCTTAATTACCTTGTCTTCTTCTTCTTGGGTTAACTCTCCACTTTTTTCTATCTCAGCGTTCTTCAAGCCAGCCACCAAAGATCTAAGCACCAAAACTTTAGTGCTATCTTTTTGTTTCATGGCCTCTTTTAAGTCTATGAAGAATTTCTGCTTCTTGCCCATTTTAACCTCTTTCTTCTTTTACTAAGTCTCTTAAACTCAGCCATTTTCTCTTTTTTCTTAACAGAAGGTTTCTTGTGAAACTCTCTATCTTTTAATTGAGTTAAAAGCTGACTTTGTAAAATCTTTTTTTTGAATTTTCTGATTACTTGATCAGAAGAATCACCTGGTTGTGCGTTTACTACTATCGGCATTTACTGCCTGACACCTCCTTTATATTTTTCACTACTTCAACTAACTCCTCAAGAGTTAAGTGGCTGGGCTTAATCTTTGGATTATGCCTTGAACCATTTAGGATTATATGCTTACTTGCATGAAAAAACCAGTCAGCATTTGCATCTTTTTCCTTTAACTTATTATATAAATCTGTCAAATCTAAATCATCTTTAGGTTGGGATTTAATCGATACAAAATTTGTCCCCGGTTCTTTTCTCACCACCAAAGCAAAGCCTTTTTTTTGGGCCAACTTACATACCCGGCTAATTTTAGTCTCAATGCCAAGCGACTTTCCCCACTTTGATGTAAACTCAACTCCTTTTTTTAACTCACTTTCGGTATGTACCTTTTGTCGTAATCCAAACAAAACTGCATCTAACAACCTTTCCCCCTCAAACACCAACTCTTCATCCTGTAATTTACCAGACAACTTTAAGTGATCAAACAAATGATGCAAACAAAATTCATATCTATCATTATCACTCTCTTCCCAAAAAAAGTCTTCAAAGTGATCAACCTGAACTACTACTTCAATCAACCTCTCAAGAGCACTTTGATATTTTAAAGCGACTTTTTTCTCATACTTTAAATAATTAAAGACTAGTTTTGCCGCACAAGTTCTATCATCAAAGTGATGATGATCAAATCTACCCATCCCCGTGTCTACATGAACTACTTGGGGATCACTATCTACTACTTCATCTTTATAAGTTGTTCCTGCCGGGATAAACTCTAGCTTGGCCTCATCAAATTCCTGATCAAATCTTCTTAACAACCAAACGCTGGCAATCGCATCAAGATCTGGAAAAATATGAGTCACTATGGTTTTACTACTCATTTGGACAGTTTTTCTATTGCTTCTTTTATGCTTAATAAACTCGATTGATCACTGCTTCTCATTTTCATCTCGACTTTATCCCCCGTTTTTTTTGAAACAACTAATCGAACAGGGCAACCAATTAAATCAGCGTCACCAAACTTAGCTCCTGCCCCCACGTCATCCCTATCATCAAATAAAACCTCTATCTTGCTCTCAAGTAATTTTTTATATACAACTTCTGCTTTTTTCTCAACCCCCCCTAGTGAGACCAAGTGAACCCTAAACGGTGCCACAGATTCTGGCCAAACAATTCCTTTTTCATCATGAAAAACTTCAACCAACGTTCCCATAACTCTAGTAGGCCCGATTCCATAACTTCCAAACCATACTGGTTTCTTGTTCCCTTTCTTATCCATGTAGCTAACTTTCATCTTTTCGGCATACATTGTTCCAAGTGGGAAAATGTTACCCACTTCAATTGATTTTGCAGTTATCACGCTACCCTTCTTACACTTAGGGCATGACTTTGATTTACCCTCATCAATCTCGCTATTTGCCCCCCACTCACACTTATCACAGTAGTAGATAGTATCTTCACCAACCTCGCTTAAAACCTGAACTTCATGAGTATTTTTATCAGTAAAAACACCACCATCTGCTTCAGTCACCCTATACTCCATACCCAACTTGTCAAAGATTTTTTTATAAGCCTCTAAAATTTTAAAGTAATACTTCATCAAATCTTCTTCAGTAGTATGAGCTGAGTACAAGTCTTTCATCATAAACTCTCTACCCCGTAAAATCCCTGACTTAGCCCTTAGTTCATTTCTAAACTTTGTCGAAAAGTGATAAACCGCTACCGGCAAATCTTTATACGAGTTAATATTTTTTCTTAGTAAATCCATCACAATCTCTTCGTGAGTAAAAGACAAGGCAAACTCTTTACCCCTTGTGTCTTTTAGCTTGTACATAATCTCATCAGCTTTATCCCAGCGATCAGTTTCATTCCAAATAGACTTAGGATGCAACAAAGGCATTAACAGCTCTTGTCCATCAGCTTTATTCATCTCTTCTCGGATAATATTATTTATCTTAGTAATCACTCTCCAACCTAAAGGTAACAAAGTCCAAGATCCTGCCATCAATTGATCCATAAAACCAGCCTGGACCAAAAGCTCATGATTCTTGCTCTCAGCTTTAACTTCTCTTTTGGCTTTGGGAAACATTTTTGAATAACGCATATAAACTACTTTACCAAAAATTAAGCCCCTACTCTATACCAATATGCTCATTATCTTACCCAATCAATCTCTTTACATCCCCAATCGTCACCAACACCATTAAGCCTAGTAACAATGCCATACCCACCAAGTGAACTATCTGCTCCACTTGTGGTTTAATCCGCTTCCTTGTTATAGCTTCAACTACCACAAACAATAGCCTACCCCCGTCTAATGCTGGAATTGGCAATAAATTCAAGATAGATAAATTAATCGACAGTATCGCCATAAATTGTAAAATTGCCAAAACACCTTCCTTTGAAACATCTTTACTTATTTGATAAATCCCAACCACTCCAGCTACATCCTGTGGTACCGAACCTTTAAATAGCCTAACAATCATCATTGTTAAAGATTCAAAAATGTCTTTTCCCCATGCCATAGCCTCCCTTAGCCCAGTCAACATCCCTCTAAATGGTCTCTGCCAATAAGGGTACATCACCATGTCTGTGTTAGTAATTGCCACCCCCAAAGCTCCCTGACCTTCTGGCGTCTCCTCCTTGGTTCTTGGAATCACTACTACTTTTCTACCATCTTTGAGCTCCAGTTCATACTCTCTTCCAGCATAGCTACTCACATCTTTAATAAACTCATTCATTTTACCCACATTAATAATCTTATCTTCTATCTTTAAACCAGCTTTTTGGGCTGGAGAATCTTCTGCAATGCCTGTAATTACCAAGTAATCCACCTCCTCAGGAATACCAATCTTGGTGTAGATAGCTCCAAACAAAACTACTCCAAACAAAAAGTTCATAATCACCCCTGCCAGTAAAACAGCCACTCTTACTCTTTTTGATTGATTAAAAAATGCTCTCTTAAGCTCCCCTTTATTCTCTACCTGTCCACTTGAATCTTCTCCCAACATTCTCACAAACCCCCCAAACGGCAACCAGTTAATACTATATATAGTCTCGCCGACTCTTTTACCCCAAATCTTCGGCGGATAACCAAAACCAAACTCTTCAACTTTTATCCCAAACTTTCTAGCCACTAAAAAATGGCCCAACTCATGAACCAAAACTAAAATAGAGAGAATAATAATAAAAGATATTATTGATGTCATTACAAGGTCATCAACTCTTTTTCTTTTGCTTCTTCCATCCCATCAAGTTGCTTGTTGTACTCATCTATCTGTTTTTGTAATCGATCTTGCATTTCTCGAATATCATCTTCACTCACCCCTGCCTGATCTTTTTGATTATCAATATCTTTCTTCACTTCTACTCTCACTTGCCTTAACATTGCCTTACCAGCTTCTACCTTCTGCTTGACTATCTTAATCAACTCTAATCTCCTCTCCTCATTAAGCGGCGGAATATTAATTCTCACCACATCTCCATCCACAATCGGATTCATATTTAACTCACTCTTAGAAATCCCCTCCTCAATCTTCTTAATCACCGAGGGGTCCCAAGGTTTAATCACAATACTAGAAGAGTCAGTTGCCGAGATCGAAGCCACCTCCTTCAAACTCATATAAGAGCCTTCGTATGCTTCTATCTTTACATCCTCAACCAAAGCTGGCTTGGCCCTCCCCGTCTGCACATTCATCAAATCCTTTGACACCAACCTCACCACCTCATCCATCTTTGAACTTGATCTTAAAAACAAAGCCTCATCCATAGACAAAGTCTAACACTAAAGCTCTAGTCGGGCAACATCTTTAACTACTACCTTTTCCTTAAAAGTAATAGCCGCTTCTTCCACCAAATCTTTAACTAGTTTTTTTGGATCTCGAATATACTTTTGGTCCAAAAGATCTTCTGCACTTTTTGGATTCATGCTAGCTGTTTGCATAGCCAACTCTTTACACAAATTTATAAATCCCTCACTATTAGCCACAAAGTCTGTCTCGCAAAGAACTTTTACCAAAGCTCCCATCGACCCACCCGGGTGAACATACGCATAAACTTGCCCCTCACCCGCTTCTTTATCTTCTCTTTTGGCTAACTTTTCCAAACCCTTCTTCTTCAAGATCTCCTTGGCTTTTTTTGTATCTCCTTTACTCTCTGTCAAAGCTTTCTTGACTTCCATTATCCCCAAACCAGTTTCTTCTCTCAATTTCTTAATTTCGTCCAAAGATATCTTAGTCATACCCTCTCCTTACTTTTTTGAATTTTTACCCTCACTGTAAGCTTGGGCAATTTTTGAGACAACAAATTTAATCGAACTAACCGCATCATCATTCGCGGGAATCAAGTAATCAATGTTATCTGGGTCAGAGTTAGTATCCACCACCCCAACCACCTTCACATCCTTAATTTTTGCCTCTTTAATAACTGCATGCTCTTTCTTAACATCAACCACAAAAACTGCTTCAGGAATCTTTTTTAAGTTTTGTAAACCACCCAAGAAACGGGTTAGTCGTGCAATATCTCTATCAATCAAAACATTTTCTTTTTTAGTGTATTTTGTAAACTCGCCCTTTTCCTTCTTTTCCACTAAACTTTTCAATAAATCAATTCTGCCTTTAATTTGATCCCAGTTAGTGATCGTCCCTCCAAGCCATCTTTTTGCCACATAAGGGGCACCACATTTTTCAGCCTCCTCTTTAATAATTGCACTTGCTTGGCGTTTAGTCCCAACTAACACTATTTCCTTACCTTCTTTAACCAAATCACGAACAAAATTCATTGCTTCTTCCAGTTTTTTAGCAGTGATCTCTAAATCAAAAATATGCACCCCTTCTCTTTTTACAAAGATAAACTCATCCATCTTAGGATTCCAACGTCTAGCTTGATGCCCAAAGTGGCAACCGGCTTCAAGCAAGTCTTTTAAGCTCACCTTATAACCAGCTACTTTTTTTATTTTCTTAGTAATTTTTTTTGTTTTTGTGACTTTTTTTACTTTAATCATATTAATAAAAAATCTCCACAAAGGAGATTTATCTTTCCCCTTCCTTTTTCCTCCACTTACTTTTTTATCAGGAAGGTTAGTAAGTGTGTGTAATTTCAATTACTATACACGCTCGAAACTAAATTTTCAAGCAAAAACACTACAGTTAGCGGTCCAATTCCTCCCGGAACTGGGGTGATTAAACTTGTTTTTTTACACACTTCTTTGAAATCAACATCCCCTTTTGGCCAACCCACATCAATCACAATCGCTCCTTCTTTTACCATACTCTCTTTGATTAACTCATTTTGCCCTGTAGCACTAATCAACACATCTGCTTCTTTACCCTCAAGCACCAAGTCATCATCCTTATCTATTCCCTCAACCGTATATCTCTCTTCAGTTAATCTTTTTACCAACCTCTTCCCAACAAAACCCCTTGCTCCCACGACTACCACTTTATTCTCTTCTCTCACTGGCATCTTTTCTTTAACCAGTTCTGTCACCGCTTTTACAGTAGCTAGCTGATACTCTGAGTCTTGCCTCAAACCATCCACATCTTTATTTAAAGAGACCCTCTTCACCATCTCTCGCCACTGCTCTTTAAAAATTTTCACTTCCATACTCTGGCCTTTGGCCCATCGTAATCCAGGATGTTGAATCATAATTCCATGAACTTTATCATCCTGATTAGCTTCTGCTATCACTCCTAAAACCTTTTCTTTGTCATAAAAATCAAGATCGTGTTTAACAAACTCAATTCCTACCCTCAAAGAAGCTTCTTGTTTTAATCTTGAGTAAAGCTGCCCAGCCTGATCACCTTTAAAAACAATCACCACCAATTTAGGGGCGATCCCTTTAGCTTTAAGCTTACCTACTTCTATCTTTAGCTTTGCTTCTTTGTTTATCGCCAGTTTGTGCCCATCAAGAATCATACTTCTTCGAAAAAGCAGCCACTTCTTTTTTAAGTTCTACTAAATACTTATCTTTTTCCACTCTTTTTTTAAAATCTTTTGCAAATTTAGCTCTTTTTACTTTATCACTTGGCAACTTCTCATCTTGAACATGATCCACCACTAAGTTAATCCACTTGGCTACTTTTTTCATCTCCTTCTCTTTCATCCCTCTAGTGGTTAAGACCGGCGTTCCCAATCTTATTCCCGATGGATACATCGGTGGATTAGTGTCAAAAGGTACCGCGTTGTAATTTAAAATTATCCCGGCCATCTCCAAGGCCCAAGCTACCACCCAGCCGGATACCCCTTTATTCCTCAGATCCACCAACATCAAGTGATTATCTGTTCCACCAGACACCAACTCAAAACCATAACCTTTTAATTCTTTGGCTAAAGTTTTTGAGTTTTTCACCACCTGTTTGGCATAGCCCACAAAACTCTTGGTACTGGCTTCCTTCAAAGCTACCGCAATTCCGGCAATTGTATGCATGTGTGGCCCGCCTTGTAAGGCTGGAAAAACTGCCCTATCAATCTTATTAGCTAATTGAGGATCTTTCTTTAAACCCCTATTGGTTACCATGATCATCGCTCCTCTTGGACCCCGTAGAGTTTTGTGGGTCGTAGTGGTAATCACGTCAACCCAAGGGGTTGGTGATGGATGAACTCCAGTGGCTACCAAACCAGCAATGTGAGCAATATCAGCCATTAGGTAAGCTCCTACACTATCGGCAATCTCTCTAAACTTCTTCCAATTTAATACTCGAGGATAAGCGGTGGTTCCAGCAATAATTAGTTTTGGCTTGGCTTTTTTAGCTAGTTTTTTTATCTCCTCATAATCCAAAAAACCATCTTTGCCCACACTATATTGAACAGACTTAAAAAACCTGCCCGAAAAAGTAATCTTGGGATGACCATGAGTCAAGTGGCCACCAGAAGCCAAAGCCAAACCCATGATAGTCTCGCCATTCTTAAGCATGGCAAACTCAGCCGCGCTGTTAGCTGGAGAGCCAGAGTAAGGTTGAACATTAGCGTGAGCTACTTTAAATAATTTACAGGCACGTTCTCTAGCTAAAAGCTCCACCTGATCCACAAATTTATTCCCTTGGTAATATCTCTTGGTGGCTTGGCCTTCAGCATACTTATTCATTAACTCCGTTCCCACCGCTTTTATCACCTGACTAGAACAATAATTCTCAGAGGGAATCAAGTGAAGTTCTTCTCTCTGTCTCTTTTTTTCTTGCTTTATTATCTCAAATATTTTGTCTTGCATACTTACTCCTGATTTATTTAAAAACTCTTTTATTCCTACTAGTCACTTGATTTCCTATATCATGGGAATAATATAACATAAACTTACAACAACACATACTCGCTAGCTTGATTCTGATAAGGATTAAACTCTAATAACTTATCTAATCTGTCTTTAAACCAAAACGGAGCTCCAGAAGCCACCTCCCACTCGACCGCATCTTTCCATCTATTAAAATCATTACTATAACCATCTCTCCAATAGATATTCTCCCACCAATCATCAATTTCCCTGAAGCCAACATCGGCAATAGTCTGATTTAATGGGATTATTCCATAAGCCTCAACACAGTCTTTAAACCCTCCTACAATATCTAATCTGGCATTAATTCTTTTTGTTCTGGCCATCTGGTCTACTCCATATGCTTGCCTAATTCTAAGCTTACTTAGTGGTTTCAACTTAGCCACATGTCTATTACCCAATAACGCCTTTAATCCGGGGCTACCGTTTGCCTTAAAATAAAATCCAGCCACCACATCCCAGG
>CAXBYZ010000022.1:0-13847 GCA_963980215.1 uncultured bacterium
AAAAGATAACTCAGGGAACTAGTAAGAAAGAACTAGAGAAGTTTTTTGGGATGCAGGGGAAGTGACAAGGATAATCCTTGTCAGTGAGAATTTATGAAGAAAAAGGGGAGAGGGATGAACACTAGGTAGTAGTAGGATCTTTTTTTCTAATGCAGTTACCAGACGATCGATTGGTAGCACATTGTTCTTCTGAGATAGGACTTGGACGGACTTTACTATTTGAAGTACTTATCCACACTCCTCCTTTTTTTTTACAAGCACTGCTTGGGTCAATTATTACTTCAATACACTTATTGTATGGGCCTATTGGGAAACTACACATTTTATTTTCTTTGGCCATAAATTGTATCTTATAGTAATTTTTAAATTTGTCAAGGTGGACTAGGGAAATGGGATCGTGATAGCATGAGGGTATGACTTTGCAAGGTTTAAGTGAAAAACAAGCTAAAGAGAGGTTAAAGAAGTTTGGAGAGAATAAATTAAAGGCGAAGAAGTCAGTCAGCTGGTTTATGGTTTTGGTTGATCAGTTTAAGTCACCCTTGATATATATTCTTGTGATGGCTTCGGGGATAACCTTGGCTTTGGGAGATTTGGTAGATGCGGGGGTGATTGGAGCGGCGGTGGTGTTGAATACTATTTTAGGATTCTACCAAGAGATGAAAGCTGAGAAGAGTTTGGAGGCTTTATCTTCGATGTTGTCTCCTAAAGCCAAAGTGATCCGAGACGGGGAGAGGCAGTTGATTGATGCTAAAGAAGTAGTGCCTGGGGATATTTGTGTTTTGGAACTAGGTGAGAGTGTGCCGGCCGATGGGGAATTGCTTAATTCAGATTCTTTGAGCGTGAGCGAAGCGGTCTTGACAGGTGAGAGTGTGCCGGTGAGTAAGAATGCGGGTTTTAATACTGAAGGTTCCGAACCGTCTTTCGCTTCGCTGCAGACCGCTGATGGTTCGGAACCAACGAGGCTTGGAAGAACGGACCTTTTATATATGGGAACGACTGTAAGTAGTGGAATTGGCCAGATGAGGGTGGTGAAGACTGGGCAGGAAACTGAAGTAGGGAAGATAGCTGAGAAACTAACGGAAACCAAAGAAGAGAAAACACCTTTGCAAAAACAGATTGGCAAGTTTAGTAAGAAGTTAGCCATAATGGTGGGAGTGATCTCTTTAATAATTCTGGTAGTTGGTTTGGCGGCGGGGGATCCATTTGTGGAGATATTTACCACAGCTGTAGCGGTGGCTGTTTCAGCTATCCCTGAAGGTTTGGCAGTGTCTTTGACGGTGATTCTGGCGATCGGGATGCAGAGAATTTTTAAGAAGAAAGCTTTGGTAAGAAAGTTAATGGCGGCGGAAACACTAGGGAGTGTGACGGTGATATGTAGTGATAAAACAGGAACTTTAACTGAAGGGAAAATGAGGGTGGTGAAAGCAGTAACTGGAGAAGGAGAAGAGAAAGAGCAAGTTTTGGCTCGGTCGATAGTGCTTTGTAATGATATGCGGGATCCTTTGGAAATTGGAATGATGGATTGGCTTAAAGAAGTCAAGATTAAAGAAATGAAGGAAACGGTGGCGGAGATAACAGAAAACTTTCCTCGATTAGACGAGATTCCTTTTGATCCACATTTTAAATATATTGCGACTCTTCATAAAGATAAATCACACCTTAGAGGTGTGATTGCGAAAAAGAAGAATTTGTTGTTGGTGTCTGGAGCACCTGAAGTGATGATTGAGAGAAGTAATTTGAGTGATAAGGATAAAGAAGAGTGGCTGAATAAATTTAAGAAAGAAGGGGAAAAGGGGTATAGATTAGTAGGGTTTGGGTACAAGAAGATGAAGAGAGGGAGTGCAGATAAAGTGACGGATAAGGATGTGAGTGAACTAGAGTTCACTGGCTATTTGTTGTTTGAAGATCCAGTGAGAGTGAATGTAAAGGAAGCTTTGAGAGAGGCTAAGAAGGCGGGAATACAAGTGAAGGTGATTACTGGGGATTACTTGGAGACAGCTAAGGCAGTTTTGAGTGAGCTTGAGCTTGATTGTAGGGTGGCTATGGAAGGCTATGAGCTAGAAAAAATTAGCGATGAAGAGCTACAAAAAAAGATAGGTGAAGTGACTTTATTTGCTCGAACTAATCCAGCTCAAAAACTAAGAATAGTTCAGGCTTTGCAGAAGAATGGGGAAGTGGTGGCAATGACTGGTGATGGAGTCAATGATGCTCCGGCGGTGAAACAAGCAGATATTGGGATTGTGGTAGAGGATGCTTCGGCAGTGGCTAAAGAGACGGCGGACATGATTTTGCTGGATTCTAATTTTGAGACGATTGTGGATGCTATAGAGGAAGGTAGGGGAATTTTTGTTAACTTAAAGAAGATAATTTTGTATTTATTATCTGATGCTTTTGCGGAAGTGATCTTGGTTCTAGGTTCGATGCTGATGGGACTACCTTTGCCAATTACGGCAGCTCAAATTTTGTGGATTAACTTGGTTGATGATGGTTTGCCGGACTTTGCTTTGACTTTGGAGCCTAAGCCAAGTGATCTCATGCAACATAAACCCGAGGGTCATGACAGGAAGCTGATGGATGGTGAAGTGAAGGTGTTGATAGGACTGGTGTCGTCGGCAAGTGGGTTTTTGAGTTTAGGATTATTTTATATTTACTGGAAAGTAACTGGGGATTTGACTTTAGCTAGGATGGTTGCTTTTACAACCTTGGCTGTATCTACCTTGCTGTATGTGTTTTCGTGTAAGAGCTTGCAGAAACCGATTTGGCAAGAAAATTTGTTTAATAACCTGTGGTTAATTGGGGCGGTTTTGGTTGGATTTTCGTTTCAGTTGATGGCCTTATATGTACCGGGATTGCAAAAAATACTTAGCACTCAAGCTTTGGGAATAAGAGAGTGGTTGGTAGTGGGAGTGATAAGTGGCTTGGTAATTGCGATGATTGAAGGAGTAAAGTTTGTATATAATAAAAAGTCATGATTATTGTTTACTTACTACTTTTAGCTGGATTTTCGGCACTCTTGATTAAGTCAACGGATATATTAACTGACTCTTTGCAAGAAATTTCGAAACTTACCAAGGTGGGGAAGTTTGCGATCACTTCATTACTATTGGCTTTTGCGACCAGTATTCCTGAATTGGTAGTGGGTGTGACGGCCGCTTTGGAAGGGAGGCCTAACTTGGCCCTAGGAGTGGTGTTAGGCTCGAATATTGCGGATATTTCTTTGGTAATTGGCGGAGCGGCGGTGATTAGTGGAACCTTTAGCGTGGCTGGAGAGTTTTTAAAGATTGATATTTTTAGCGTGTTTTTGGCGGGGGCGATGCCCTTGATGCTTCTTTTGGATGGGGATTTGTCTCGGGTGGATGGGGTGATTTTGCTACTAGTTTACTTGATGTATAACTATGGCTTGTTGAGTAGTAGAAAGAAAAGACCTGAAGATGGAAAGAGTAGATTATTGACGATGGGACTGACAAAAACCTTTAATAAAAAAATGAATAAGTGGTTGGCGTGGTTGTTTTTGGGAGCGGCGATGTTGATGTTTAGTGCGGATATGATTGTGAAGGTGGGGTCGAGTTTAGCTGAGGTAATGGGGGTGCCGGTGTTTTTGGTGGGACTTTTCTTGGTGGCTATTGGAACTAGTTTGCCGGAATTGTCTTTTGAGATAAAAGCGATTAAGAAAAAACAGGCTGGAATGGCTTTGGGGGATTTGTTTGGGAGCGTGGTGGCAAACTCAACTTTGGTATTGGGGGTAGTGAGTTTGATTAGCCCGATTAAGTTGGTAAATGGTTTGAGTGAGTACTTGTTGGCTGCGGCGGCGTTTGGGGTGTTGTTTTTGTTGTTTTGGTATATGGTGAGGACTAAGAGAAAGTTGGAGAGGTGGGAAGGGGTAGTGCTTTTGGTGTCGTATGTTTTGTTTATCTTGGCGGAGTGGTGGGGTAGGTACTGTACATGATTGACATGATGTACAACGCATGATATACTTTTGTAGTATATGACAACTTTAACTTTATCGGCTACGGAGGCGAGAAATCAGTTTTTTCCATTGTTAGACAGAATTGCTAGAGGGGAAATTAATGTATTAGTGAAGAAGATGGATACTAAAATTGAAGTGTTGATGGGTAGACCCAAGGCAAAGGTAAGTTTTACTAAGCTGGCAAGAGAAACCTACGGTTTATTAAAAGATGTGCCAGCAGGGGAGTTCAAGAGGTCGAAAGATAAGCAATTTTTGAATAAATTGAGAAAACAGTCATGGTAAAAGTGGTAGTGGATACATCGATATTGATTGATCACTTGAGACAAAAAAGTGATAAGTTTATTCGTTTAACTGAATTACAAGATGAAGGTAAGATAAAAATATTGATTCCACATATTGTGGTGACTGAGTTGTTTGTGGGTAAGTCGACGAAGAAAAAGAAGATAGAGAAGAGCTTAGATAAATTCTTAAGTGGATTTGAGTTGATGAAAATGAGCTATAGATCATCTAAAAAAGCGGGGGAGTTGATTAGGGAATATCCTAATATAAATGACGCCTATGATTTATTGATTGCGGCGATGGCTTTGGAGAACAAAGCTCATATTTTTACTTTGAATGTAAAGCATTTTAAACCGATTAAAGGGTTGAAGTTGTATGAAAATAAATAACAATAAACAAGTAAAGTGTAGAGGATTATGTAGTATTATGACTTTATGGATGTGAGAATTGAACCAAGTTGGCGTGAAGAATTAAAAGAGGAGTTTGAGAAAGAGTATTTTAAGAAGTTAACTGAGGAGATTCGGGGTGAGTACTTGAAAGGAAAGGTGTTTCCGCCTCCTAACCAAATTTTTAGAGCTTTTGAGATGACACCTTTTGATAAAGTGAAAGTGGTGATATTGGGTCAGGATCCGTACCATGGAGATAATCAGGCTAATGGGCTTTGTTTTGCGGTTTCTAAGGGGGTAAGACTGCCTCCGTCTTTGAAGAATATATATAAAGAGCTTGAGAGTGATTTGGGAATCAAACCTAAAGAGATGGGGGATTTGGAAGAGTGGGCCAAACAAGGAGTGCTACTTTTAAATGCGACTTTAACGGTGAAGGCTCATCAGGCTGGATCGCACCAAAAAAAGGGTTGGGAAGAGTTTACCGATGCGGCGATTAAAGTTTTGTCTTGTAAACGAGAGAAATTGGTGTTTATTTTGTGGGGTAACTATGCCCAGAAAAAAGGAGAAGTGATCGACACGACTAAAAATCATCTGATTCTAAAATCACCTCATCCTTCGCCATTTTCAGCCCACTCGGGTTTTTTTGGTTCGGCGCCGTTTAGTAAAACTAATTTGTTTTTGGAGATGAACGGAGAAAAGGGGATAGATTGGGTGGGCATTCGCCCCCTAAATAAGTAATTTACTTGAGTAGAGGATATTCATCCTCTACAGCTATTAATAGATATGATAGTATGAGTATAAATAAGGAGGTGAGTTGAATTATGGCAACAAAAAAAGTGGTAAAAAAAGAGGCAGTTAAGGCTGTGGCTTTTGGTTTAACCGTCAACACGGCTAGTGCTCTTTGTTATGTGTTTGGCTGGGTATCTGGTTTAGTTTTTTTATTGGCTGAGAAAGACAATAAAACCATCAGATTCCACGCTATGCAATCTTTGATGTTTTTTGCTGGGCTAACCGTGATTGGTTTTGTGCCGGTAATTGGTTGGTTGTTATCTCCCTTTGTGATGATAGCTGGCTTTATTTTCTGGTTGATGAGCGTTTATAAGGCTTACAATGGAGAAATGTTTGAGTTACCGGTAGTCGGTAAGATGGCAAAGAAACAATTAGAGAAAATGAAGTAACCTATGAAGCTGGTAGTGGGGTTAGGTAACCCCGGAACAAGGTATGCTAATACCCGGCATAATGTGGGGGTTTTGGTGGTGGAAAAGTTATTGGGTGATGGCGAGTGGAAAGTGAGTAAGAGTACGGGGGCGTTGATAGCTTGGATGAATGATGAGGTGGAGTTGGTAAAACCTCAAGGGTTTATGAATAAGTCTGGGATAACGGTGCAGGGGGTTTTTAGGAAACATCAGGGAAAATTCCAGGTTCGGAACCTGGAAAATATGTGGGTGGTGCATGATGATTTGGATATTGAACTGGGGAAATATAAGATAACTTTTGGAAAGGGACCGAAGGTACATAATGGCTTGAAGAGTATTTATGAGCAGATTGGAGTAAAAGATTTTTGGCATGTAAGAGTGGGGATAGATAATGGATTGTTTCGGGAGAGTGGGGAAGGCTATGTGTTGTCTAGCTTTAAACCGGAAGAGAAAAAGATTATTGATAAAGTTATTGAAAAAATAGTGGAGGAACTAATAAATGTACTCGCTTGATCGTGCTTTAAATCACTTTCACTTTCCTCGCTTGAAGAGAAAGCCAAGTGGTTTGCAAGCATTGATGATTAACTATCCTATTTACCAAGTGGCGGTAGGGATGATGGCTAGCTTTGGAGTTTTGTTTGTTTACTTGCTAGGAGAAGGAATGGTGGAGGGTTTGAAGTTGGTGGTGTTGTTTTTTGGTTTACAACGAGTAGTAGTGGCTTTAACGACACCAGTAGTAGCCAAAGTAATATCTAGGTTGGGTTTTAGGTGGACGATACTGCTGAGCCTGGTGGCCATGATATTAAAGACCTTTGTGTTGATGCAAGTGAGCACAGTTAATTGGTGGTTATTGAGCTTAGCTTTGATCTTTGGTGGGATAGCTATAGCAGCATACTACACTAGTTATCATGGATTGTTTTTGACAGACAATGATGATTCTAAGATTGGGCAACAGATGGGATTGGTAACCATGGTGGGGCGGATGGGAGTGATGATAGCCCCTTTGATTGCTGGACTACTTATCCAGAGTTTTTCGTATCATGCTATGTTTGTTTTGGCGATTGTTCTTTTGATTTTATCTTCTTTGCCTTTGTTTTTAATGCCACATCATGATCATACAAATGAGAAGTTTGAGGTAAAAGAGGTGTTTAAACTATTAAGAAAGAAAGATGGATTTTTGGACTCGGCTATGTGGTGGCATTTTGAGAATGGTTTACAGTCTTTCTTTTGGCCGATTCTTTTATTTTCAATAATAGGATCTTTTGCTAAGTTTGGGATG
The DNA here is from genome assembly GCA_963980215.1 of uncultured bacterium. GTDB lineage: Bacteria > Patescibacteriota > Microgenomatia > UBA1400 > CG1-02-47-37 > CAXBYZ01. The sequence continues at coordinate 7,108 of CAXBYZ010000022.1, forward strand.
ATAGGGAGTGGAGTAATGATGGTGAATAGCTTGGCTGTGTTTTTGGCGGGAAAGGTTTATGATAAACGAAAGTTGAGGCGAGGCTATCCATTGTTTACAGGAGCGGTGGCTTTGAGTAATGTGGTTAGATACTCGAGTACAACAGCGGGAATGGGAATTGTGGCAGATGGTTTGAATCGATTAAGCAGTCCTTTTTGGTGGATGAAGATAAGAAGAAACTCTTTGCTTGATGGGGAAAAACATCCACCGATGGTGTTTGCCACTGCTTGGGAGTGGTCAGCTTGTATTGGGTATATTGGGGCCTTGGTGGTGGGTTATTTAATATTGGTTTTTTCTAATGGCCAGTGGCAGTGGCTGATGGTGCCGGCGGTAGTGGCTAATGTGGTAGCAGGGGTAGGAGTGAGGAAAGATGAGTAGATATACTTATAGTTAATATACTTATGAGTATATTAACTATAAATTTAGTGTATAATTTGTAGGTATGCAGATGAAATTTATTAATAGAACTCAAGAACTAGCTAAACTTAATGAACTATGGGAACAACAAAACCCGCAGTTGGTGGTATTGTATGGTAAGCGTCGGGTAGGTAAAACAGAACTAATTAAACAATTTATTAAGGATGGTAAAGGGGTGTACTTTCTTGCAGATAAACGCACCTTGAAAGATCAATTACTTGAATTTGCTCGTGTATTAGGGAATTATTTTGACGATGAATTTGTGGCTAAAAAAGGTTTTGACGATTGGCTTGAAGCATTTTTATACTTGAAACAAAAATCAAAAAATAGACAAATTGTTATTGCTCTAGATGAATATCCTTATCTAGTTGAGACAGATTCTGCAACTAGTTCGGTATTTCAAAAAATTTGGGATGAAATAATCAAAGAAACTAATATTTATTTAATAATATGTGGCTCTAGTATAGCTATGATGGAGTCTCAAGTATTATCAGAAAAAGCTCCACTATATGGACGTAAAACTGGGTTGTTATTGATTGAACCAATGAGCTATCAAGCCAGTAGGAAGTTTTTTCCTGAAACTTCGTTTGAAGAATTCATGAGTTTTTATAGTGTGACTGGAGGTATGCCGGCATATATGCAACAGTTTTCTCAATATAAATCAGCAGAGAAGGCAGTAGAGAGTCTTTGTTGGGACAAGCAAGGGTTGTATCATAATGAGGTTAATTTTGCCCTGAAACAAGAACTTCGTACTCCCAACAACTACTTTGCTATTCTTAAGGCAATTGCTTGGGGTAAAACACAAATAGGTGAAATTGCCAACTATTCTGGGCTTGAGCCTCAACTAGTGAATAAATACATGGATACTTTAATTAACTTGCAGTTTGTGCGACGAGAAGTACCAGTAACTGAGGATAAGCCACACAAATCTCGTAAAGGTATTTATATATTGACTGAAAATTTTGTCCGATTTTGGTTTCAATACGTGTACATGTATACCAGTGATTTAGAGATTGGGAGTTTTTCTCAAGCTAGTAAGAGGTTTAAAAAATTTGGTAATGCTTTAGAAGCAATTGCTTACGAAGATGTTGCTAGAGCTCACATTAAAACATTATCTACTAAACTTTTTCCTTTTGATAAAATTGGTAGATATTGGGATTCAAGTGTTGAAGTAGATGGAGTAGGTTTTAATCATGATGAGAGAAAAATAGTTTTTATGGAAGCTAAGTGGTCTCGTTCTCTTCAGGGTATGAGAGCTTTGAATAAGCTTAGACAGAAAGCGAAGCTGGTGTCATGGATGATTGATGATAGACAGGAGTTTTTTGTGATTTATTCAAAATCTGGATTTACTAATGCTTTGCTTGATTTAAGCACTAGAAAAGATAATTTACTTCTGGTGCATCAAGATAAAATAATTATGAGTGGAGGTCTACTATGAAGAAGCAGTTGAAATCGATAGGAGATGTTTTAAAGAATTATGAGGTGGATGATAAGAATAAGTATGTCTCGAGAGAGTTTCAGGATTATGGATATCGATTAGCTGAAGCCATGAATGATGTAGCTCATACCTCTTTGTATATTAAGCTAGCTAAAGACTATCCCAGAGGACTACTGGAACAAGCCAAAAGTTTTGTTCATGATGCTTTAAATGTGCGAAGCAAGCCAAAGCTATTTATGTGGAAGGTAAAGCAGTTGAGGGATGAAAAGAAGGAAAATGAAGAAAGTTAGAGTAGTAATTTTTGGGCGAGTGCAGGGGGTGGGGTTTAGAAATTGGGTAAAGAGAGGGATGAAGAAACATAAAGTAGAAGGGAGGGTGTGGAATAACGATGATGGGACGGTGGGGGCGGAGTTTGAAGGAGAAGCTGAGGAGTTAGAGATGATGATGGAGAGGTGCAAGAAAGGTTCACCATTAGCAAGAGTGGGAGGGGTTCGCCTCCTAAAATCTGCAAAGATTTCTTGAGTAAAGGGTGTTCACCCCTTGCGGCTATTAATAAGGGGCATATATAATTTATTTATGTTTTGGAATGTTGTTGGTTTAGTTATTGGAGGCGGATTGGGGTGGGGGTTTCCTTTTTTGGATGTGGTGGCATATATTTATATTCTTCATCCAGAAACTCAGGTGGCTCAGGTGGTTGGTTATCAGATTAAATCAAGACAGTTACGCCAAGCTTTTGACACCATAAAAAGAAGGCAAGGAGAGCTGGAGAAATTGACTACCAGAAGTGCTTTGTTTCAAGTGGTGTGGGTGGTGTTGGCTGTATTTACAGTAACTTCGGTGCCTAATTGGTTTGGTAAAGCCCTGGTGATGGGTTTGGGTTTAAGGATTTTGGTGGATGAGTGGAGATTGTGGTTTAAAGATAAAGATAAATTAAAAAAACAGTTGTTTTGGCAGATTAAGCGGGAGATTTCTATAGATGAACTTAAGTGGTATATGTATGTGATGACTGGAATTTATCTTGGTTTGGTGTGGTTTTTGGTGTGAGATTATGATTACATTGGGACCGCTTACTTTTCATCTTTATGGCTTGCTGATTGGCTTGGGGGTTTTTGTAGGAGCTGTAGTGGCCTCTAGGGTAGCACAAGTTAAGCTTGATGATGTGTTTGATTCTTTGGTGTGGGTAGTTGGTTTTGGTTTGGTGGGGGCTAGGCTTTATCATGTTGTTGATTTGTGGAGCTATTACTCTGTTCATGTAAATGAGATAGTGATGGTGTGGCGAGGAGGGATGGGGATATTTGGAGGGATAGTGGGAGGAGTGTTGGGAGCATGGTTTTACTCGAGAAAACGGGAGGAACGGTTCCTACTGTTTTTGGATGTGGGGGGGTTGGGGTTGCCGATTGGTCAGGCGATTGGGCGATGGGGGAATTATTTTAACCAAGAGCTTTATGGTAAGCCGACTAACTTGCCTTGGGGAATATTTATTAAACCAGAGAATAGATTACTGGATGTGATTGAGTTTGAGAAATTTCATCCTTTGTTTTTGTATGAGAGCTTTGGATCGGTGATAATATTCTTGATATTATGGTGGTTGGTAAAAACCAAAAAAGTGAAGGTGAGGAAGGGGAAATTATTTTTTTGGTATTTGGGATTGTATGGTTTGGTGAGGTTTTTCTTGGAGTTTTTGAAGATAGAAGTTTGGATGATAAATGGTGTTAATGTAGCTCAAGGAGTGAGTTTGGGGCTAATACTATTGAGCTTGACAGTCTTGAAGTATAACGAGATAATTCCTGTTGATGACTAGTACTCAGCCACAAACGTTTACACTTTCGCTTGGAGGATCGGTTTTTGCTCCAAATGGAGACAAGTCAAGTATTGATATTGAGTATCTCAAGAGTTTTGAGCAGTTTATAAGAAAACAAATCGCCGAAAAAAATAGGCGATTTTTTATTATCACTGGCGGGGGATATACGGCTCGGCAGTATCGAGATGCGGCAGTGGAAGCGGCTGGAAGTGATTTGACTAACGAGGACTTGGATTGGTTGGGAACTCACGCTACTAGATTGAATGCTCATTTGCTGAGAACCATCTTTCGAGATGTGGCTTACCCTTGGATATTAAAACACTATGATATGGTGGATAAAAAAGCGGAAGATTATTCGGTGGTAGTGGGTGGAGGCTGGAAACCGGGTTGGTCTTCTGACTACTGTGCGGTTAACGCGGCGGTGGATTATAAAGCGAAGTTATTGTTGAATTTATCTAATATTGATATGGTTTATGATAAAGACCCTAATAAGTTTGATGACTCCAAGGGGATTGCTAAGATGGCTTGGAGGGATTTGATTGGGATTGTGGGAACAGAGTGGAAGCCAGGTTTAAACTCGCCGTTTGATCCGATTGCTTCAAAGATTGCTATGGAAAAAAAGCTAAAGGTAGTGATTTGTAATGGCCATAACTTGGATAATGTGGCTAAGATTCTTGATGGGGAAGAGTTTGTGGGAACGACGATAGAGTAGGGTTAGTTAATAAGGAGATAGCCTTGGCCTCGTTTGGTGTGGATGAGCTGGTGGTTGATGCCGGAGAGAGTGATTTTTTTCCTGATGTTTTCGATGAGTTTGGAGAGGGCGTAGAGGGAGAATTTTTGATCGGTTTGGTCTTGCCAAACGATATCGGCGGCTTGGTCGAAAGTGACTAGTTGATTTTTTGTTTGAATCAGTAGAGTCAGAAGTCTTTTGAGTAGGGGAGATCGGGAAAATAGATAGTGCGAGGATGGTGGGTTACTAAAGTGGGAGTGATGTAAAAATTGGTGGAAGAGTGATCTTCAAAAGAGATGGATTTAGCCAAGAAACAGAGGTACTCTGCCTGTTTGGCTAGATCGTTGGTAATAAAATTGACTGTTGGTTTCATACTCAAGATAAACTCAAGATAATTTTTTGATATGGGTTATTATACCCTATAATATCAAGTTAGGGGAGATATATGATAAAAAGAAAATCAATGCCTGAATTTGAGAAGGGTAGGCAAGTAGCGATTGTAAAAATGGCGGAAGAATATGAAAATTTTCCTGAAGATTGGGTGGAAACTTTTCCAACTATTATGGTTGAGGCAGTAAATACCACAATTCAATTATTACAAGCAAGGAGTGATTTTCAGGAAGCTTTCGAAAGTGCGGTAATAGCGTCTAATCTTGAAGAAGCAGTAGAAGATCACAAGGCAGGATATAAAACGGTAAACCAAGGCTGGTTACTATATCAACTTGACAAGTTGCTTGAGCAATCAGAGACGGTAGCTCAGTGTGAGGAAGGGTATACAAAAGCCTTTCGGGATTTACCTGAAGACTGGATTAACCTAGAAGGTTCAAAATATGTTAGACAATCATTTGAGTGGAGGAGGTGTGATTTGGGATATCGCAGTAATAGGCGGGCGGTAGATTCGGATGTAAGAGGTAGTGATTTTGGAATTACAATTGATGCTTTTGGATCATTTGTGGGTGCTTTGATTTCTGATGTTTCGGGTGAAAACGTGGGGCATACTTAAATAAGACGCTACAATTTATGGATGAAGCGGTTTTTGACGAATGATATTCATCATTTGACTATTGGTAAAAGTTGGTAAGATAGGGTATGAGTGAAAAGATGGAAGTACCAATTTTAAGTGAGGTGGAAGAAGCGGTTAATTGGAGAGAAGAACTTGGTTATACTGTAAAACAAAAAAATAGAAATAAGTATGCCGTCATAATTGGAGGAAAGCGTTTGGAATTTAGTAGTACTAGTAACAAGTTATTTCAAGAATTGGTGGATGGGGGGGTTAGAATTTACTCGCCGAATGAAATATATCAGTTTACGAAATTGTTGACTAATACTACGATGGGTGTGGTGGGAATGAGAGCAACCAAACTAATAGAACAGTTAGAACAAGTGTTTGGCGAGGATCAGAAATTATTGGTAAAAGAAAAATTACCAGAAGGCCATCCAGATATAAAAGGAAGGAGAAAAAGGGGTTATAAATGGAATCCGGAGTGGTTGGTGAAGAGGATGAAGGAGGACGGGGTTGACAAAGGGTAGGATGTTTGTATACTAGGGGGGAGTATATGAAAGTTCAACAAGATAAAACACAGAAATCATTAAAGCGGATTGAGGGGCAGGTGAGAGGCATACAGGGGATGTATGCTGATAACCAGCCTTGTTTGAAGATAGTCCAACAGATAGCAGCGGCCAGAGAGGCTTTGAGTAAAGTTGGTAGAGAGATGTTGAAAAGTGAGGCTTGTAGTTGTATGGTGAGTAGCACAAAGAAAGATAAGTTTGATAAGATATTAAAACAATTATTTAAATCATAAAGGAGATTATTATGGCAGTAATGTTTACTGATCAAGATTTTGAAGCAAAAGTATTAAAGAGTGACAAGCCGGTGTTTGTGGATTTTTTTGCGGAGTGGTGTGGGCCTTGTAAAGCGGCAGCTCCAATCGTGGATGAGTTAGCCGAGGAGTACAAAGATAAGGTGGTAATTGGCAAGCTGGATGTGGACTCTAATCAAGCTACAGCCGGTAAGTATGGAGTGATGAGTATTCCAACGGTGATTATGTTTAAGGGTGGTGAAGAAGTGGAGAGAATGAGTGGTTTTGCTGGCAAAGAAGGCTATGAGAAGTTAATTAAAAAAGTATTAGGAGAGTAAAGTGCTTGTCAATTGTTTGACTCGCCATACGGAAATTTTAAATCACTCACGAGCATCTGACTAAATCAGATGTGACGGTTCGTTCTTAAAATTTGCATGGTTGCGTATCAATTGACAATAAATTTATGATACATAATTTAATCATTATTGGTTCTGGGCCGGCGGGGTATACGGCGGC
>CAXBYZ010000023.1:0-13797 GCA_963980215.1 uncultured bacterium
CAAAAAGAAAGACTGGAAAAGCAGTGAAGTTTGTTGGTGGAGTTTTGATGCTGGCTTTATTGGTTGGTGGTGGTTGGTATGGAAGCAGTATGCTTAAAAATGGAGAGGAAGTAGAGAGTATGGCATCAACACCTGCTAATAAATGGAATCCTGGAGATGTAGAGATATCTTCAAGTGGAAAGACTATGTATGTGGCGGTAGTGGATAAAGATACTGGTGAGACAAAAGTAAAGACAATGAATACTGCTAACACTGAGATTGATGATGCGATGGAAGATGGTCGGAATAGTGGTGGTCGAGTTAATTTTAATCTAAATGAGATTGTTAATTTAGATTCTAAGGCAACTGTAGATAGTACTGGAAAAATAATAGCAACTGCAAGTACTACTACAGAGAAATTTAATAATACTGGTAATGAGGCGGTGTTGAAAGTATTATCTGATAATTTGTCTGCTGTGAGTGAAAGTGGAAAGAATAATCATGAAGGCACTGCTTTAAATGCAAACATTGATAGCCGAGATACTGTGGAGGTGTGGGTGGGTAATGATATTACTAAAGACGGAATGATTTCTAAAGATGATGGGGCTAAGTATTTTCAAGTATCTTATGCTGAGGCATTAGCTTTAGTAGCTATCTATGGCTCTGTTCAAATTGATGGTAATAGCAATAGTGTGTGGGCTACTTATATTGACGGTGATTGTTCTGGCCCATTATGTGATCCTGTTGAAGAGTCTCCTAATCCATCGACTCCACCACCAAGCTCTCCATTACCCAATTATGCTTGTGTTGGACTGACGGGAGATGCTGTATATGAGTACGGAACGACGGAGACGTTTACTTGCACGGCTACTTTTTCGGCGGTGAATCCAGTGGCTTTTTTCCAGTACAACGTCGACGGTGGCACCTATAACACTAGTGCGGCGGTAGCTTTGAGTGGTACAACTGCTAGCTACGATATTCCGATTGATGAGTATGGAGCCTGGGAAGTGCAGTGTAGAATTTGTACAGATAGCACAGCCACAAGTTGTACCGCCTGGGGGAATGCTAATTAATTATGTTTAAAAAGAAAGAGATGAGTAAACCAGAAGTAAATAAAAATTTAAGTGCTAGTAGTGATAAAAAGTGGGTGTTGTGGGGCTTGATTGGGTTTACCGGAATTTTATTAGTGACGGCAGTGGTCTTGTTTTTCCAGTTAAAGAAACCGGCACCAAGCCCAACTCCTCAACCAAAACCAAAAAGCTCACCGGTGTTGCCGGAAGTACAGCAAGTTAGCGGTGAAGGAGTGTGTGAGTTGGCTTTTAATGTTGTTGAGCCTTCGCCGTCACCTAGCCCATCTCCTAGCGTAAGCCCTTCTCCATCACCTAGCCCGTCACCTTCTCCATCACCTAGCTTAGTTGCTTGTTTTGATAGTTGTGAGAGTGATAGTGATTGTGATGGAGATTTGAGGTGTATGGATGTATCTGGAACTGATAGATGTGTGAATGCCTCTTGTTCTGAAGATGTGGATTGTAGTTGTCCGGGGAGTTCCCCGTCACCTTCTCCATCGACACCTACTGGCAGTAGCCCAACTCCAAGCCCCTCACCAATTGCTCGAGCTACTCAACCTGAATTACCTGAAGCAGGAGTGAGCGCCCCAGCGGTATTGGGAGTGTCAGCAGGATTGATGTTGGTGATATTGGGACTATTATTCTAAATTGAAGGTTCCGAACTCGAACTTCTTAAAGTTCGGAACCAAACTACTTCCAGGTGGGGAGCCAGAACCAAAACTTAAGAAGGTTATTTGGTATGGGTATGGCGGTGTTGATAGGATAAAAGAAGATAAAGATAAAAAGGGTTAAAAATAAAAATGGTTTGATTAGTTTTTTATTTATATCTAAAGCGTTGGCTATGACCAAACATAATAGAGATAAAGCGGGTAGATAGTGATGGAGAAAGAGAATTCGAGGAGAAAAAAGCCAAGGAGAGAAGAGGAAGAAGTAACTTATTAGAATGTAGGTATTTTTTTTGAGTGAGTGAGTGAGGGTGTAAAACAGGGCTAGTAAGCCACCCCAAAAGATAACTGGGTTACCAAGATTGTAGATGTTAGCGATTTTGGTGGCTTGATACTCAACATGAAACCAGACTGGTTTGATTAAGAGTGGCCATTGCCAAGCAGGGGCTTGGTAGTCGTGAGTGGCGGTAAGGCCGGTTTGGTACCAATAAATTTGTTGGTGAAGGGCGTAGAAGTCTTTTAGAGTGTATCCTAGTAAAAAGTATTGTGAGTAAGAAAGAAGATAGATAGTAAGGGGTAGGATTAGTAAAAAAATAAGTAAGTAGATAATTTTTTTAGGTTTTTTTAAGATTTTTTTTAGTAAAAATATTGAGTAGATGGGGAAGAGGAATAGGGCTGACCATTTGGTGGCTAGGGCAAGGCCGGTAAATAGACCGGTAAGGAATAAATTCTTGCGATAATCTGAAAGTTTGGAACTAATTACTTTGTAGAAAAAAGTGAGAGCAAAGATAATAAAGGTAGTGACAAAGACATCATTCATGGTGACACGAGACATGGTGAGGTGAAGACCATCTAGGGAAAGTAAGGTGGCGGCTAACAAAGCAGTTGATTTTTTTTTGAAGATAGTTAAACCTAAATAATAAAGAGCAAAGACAGATAAGGTACCAAAGATAGCGCTGGGAAGCCTCCAAGAAAAACTATTGTCCCCTAGCGCTTTGATTGAAGTCGCTTGGATTAATTTTGCCAAGGGTGGATGAAGCCAGTCATAAGCGGTGTTGGGTTCTGGGCTTTTTGAAAATGGATTGTAGGCTTCTTTGATACCTTGAGAGTAGCCCCGAGCGGTGACAGTATGGTAGACTTCGTCGAAAATATATCTGTTTGGAGTAGAAACTCTAAGTAGTCGGAAAATAAGTGTAAGAAGAAGTAGAATAAGGAGTAGGTAATTTTTATTTATTTTTTTCATATGAGTATTGTAACAAGGAAAAAGAAAGTAACAATCTTTTTTCTTTTTTGGTTGGTTTTGTTTGTAGTTATCTGGAGCAAAATGCTGGTAAGAGAACCTAATGGTTTGTATGCTGGCTGGGTTAATATTTGGGGTGACTGGGCAGCTCATCTTTCTTATGCAACTAGTTTTGGTTATGGAGAGAACTTACCTCCAGAAATGCCATTATTAATTGGAGCTAAGTTTTCTTATCCATTTTTTGCTGATTTAGTTTCTGGAGGGTTGATGAGACTTGGAGTAGACATGGTTTTGGCAATGTTGGTGCCTAGTTTGGTTTTATCTATGTTATTGGTAGCTGGGTTGATGTTTGTGGGTGAGAAAATTGTAGGGAGTTTGAAGGGTGGAATGGTAACGACTTTATTGTTTTTGTTTAATGGTGGACTGGGGTTTTGGTGGTGGTTTAGAGACATCAAAGAGTTTGGCTTGCTTGAAGTAATGAAGGCTTTACCAAGAGAGTACACCCACCTTGAAAAATTGGCAAATATTGAGTGGATTAATATTATTAGTTCTCAGGTGGTGCCACAAAGAGGGTTTTTGATGGGTTTCCCCATTGCTGTGTTTATTTACTGGTTACTATGGAAAGGGTTCGAGAGTAAGAGAGAGTCGAGAAAGTTATTGGTGGCTGGATTACTAACCAGCACATTGCCTTTGATTCACGCTCACTCATTTGTACTGGTAAGTTGGGTAGCTTTTTGGTTGGTATTAATGGAGGTGATTAAGACAAAAAAAATAACTATACAACAGGTTAAAAAATGGATTGGCTTTGGAGTACCGGTGATAATTTTGGGAATCCCTCAAGTATTGTTTTTTTATGGTGGATCTCTTGGAAGCGAAGGTTTTATCCGATGGCAACCTGGATGGATGGCTGAAGGTAATGTTTTGTGGTTTTGGATTAAAAATTTTGGAGGGAGCTTGATTTTGGCGATTATTGGAATGAAGGTGGCAAAAAGTAAGTTAAGAAAATTTAGTTTGCCTTTTTGGGGAATGTTTTTAATTGCTAATTTATGGATTTTTCAACCTTGGGAGTGGGATAATTCCAAGGTATTAACCCACTGGTACTTGATGGCTTGTGTCTTGGGAGCAGTGACGGTGACAAGTGGTTTAAAAAGTAAACAAATATTGGTAAAAGTGTTGGTAAGTGTGGGATTGGTTTTAAGTATTTGGTCAGGTTTTTTGGATACCATAAGATTAACTCAGTATCAGAACCTTAGATTGAGATTTTTTGACAATAAAGAGTTGGTGTTGGCTGAGTGGGTGAAGAAAAATACTAGAAGAGATTCGCGATTTCTAACAGCTGATAATCATGATCACTGGGTGCCGGTGTTAACTGGAAGAAAGATAGTTTTGGGGTTTAAAGGCTGGTTGTGGACATATGGCTTGGACTATTCAATTCAAGAACAGGCCGTTGGAAAAATGTTTGAAGGTGGAGACCAAGCAAAAGAGTGGATGAGAAAATATGAAGTTGATTACGTGGTGGTTGGACGATTGGAAAGAGAGAGGAAGATAAATGAAGAGTTTTTTGAAGATAATTTTGAGCTGGTTTACGAATTAGGAGGGACTAAAATATTCCAGGTTCGGAACCTGGAATATTAGTGTTATACTAGATTATGCCCAGTAAATACTACAATCGTAATTTTCGATCACAATATTTCTATCATGTTTTCAACCGCGGAGCTTACAAGAATAAGATATTTTTAGATAATGAAGATTACGAAATTTTTACTTCAATAATGGAATATTATCTAAAATTTCCTCGAACAAGAAACTTTGCCTACAAGAAAAAAATAAATGAATTCCAGGTTCCGAACCTGGAAGAGGAGATAACTGTTCATTTAGTCGCCTACTGTTTGATGCCCAATCATTTTCACTTATTATTAAAGCAACTGCCAGGTATCAATAAAAAAACTAATATTTCAAATTTGATGCGTCGATTAATGATTACTTACTCTATGTATTTTCAAAATAAGTATAAACATGAGGGGGCAGTGTTCCAAGGAAAATATAAAAATGTTGTGGTTGATTTAGATGAGCAGTTAGTTTACTTGTCTAAATATATCCACCTTAATCCCCGTAATCCTGGTCAATATCAATTTTCATCATATCAAGCATATATTCAAAAAACTGGATTACCTAAATGGCTTCACCCAGAATATGTGTTTAAACTACAGAAAAATTATCAAATCTTTGTTGAGCAGCCAATGGATAATAAACAATTTGAGAAGCTAAAAAAATTACTACTAGAATAACTAGAATAAATTCCAGGTTCGGAAATTCCAGGTTCGGAACCTGGAATTAGCGATTTTGGTAAAGAATGCTTTCAACATGGTCAAAAATGGCCTGCCAGTCGTCGTTGACTGGAAGTAGAACCCACTGACCATAGAGTGAGGCTGGGGGGTTGTAGAGTAGGGCTGGAATGTCTTCGTCTTCACTCCCCTGGTCGATAATACCAGTTCTAATGTTAGTTTGATCAAGCTTAACTCCAAGCTTGAAAAGATCTAGGTAGGTTTTCGAGGGTAGATCAGTTTTAACAGAATAATTAAAGACAGTTTTTAACTGGCGAATTTTTTTAAGATCAAAGAGGGTGTTGGCTTTTAAGAGCTTATCTTTAAATGACAAGATAATGAGTTGTTGTCTTTGAGATCTAGCGTAGTCAGTGCCTTCAATACCCTCGGCGTGGCGAGAACGAACATATTTTAAAGCGGTTGCACCATTCATGGTTTGTTGGCCTGATTTAAACTCAAGCTTTTCGTAACGGTTCTCTTCTGGCATGACAGCTTCTTTGCCGGGAATGGGGTATTGGTTGTCAACAAAACTGTGAGGAACATTAACAGAGATACCTTCAACTACATCGATAGCTTCTTTGAAGCCAGAGAAGTCTAGTAAAACGGCGTAGTGGATTGGTTGATTAATGATTTCAGAGACGGCTGATTTAGTTAAAGTTAGGCCACCATTTTTTTGCTTTTCTTCTCCAAGCATGTAGGCGGCATTTAACTTTGAACTCAAAGACTCTACCCAGATATCTCTGGGAAGAGATATTAAAACAGTGTCGGCAGTGGTTTGGTCGACTGAGATGACCATGATGCTATCGGTTAAGTCTGCACCATCATGGTTGCCGCCGCCGGCTCCAAGAAGCAAGATATTGGTTCTGTTTTTGTAGGAGTTCAAGTGCTGAATGCTGGGATTGATGGCTGAAATTAAGTTTTTAGGAACAGCTAGTGATTTTTTAATTAAAGTGAAGGATTTGGGAGTTAGATAAATTAATAAGAAAATGGTGAGTATTGCTAAAGAGGTGTAACTTAGGGGTTTAAAAAACCATAAGTGTTTGTAAAGTTTGCGTTTTAACTTAGACATAAATTGATCTTTCCTGAATGGAGGGCTATGTTATGATTCTAACATGACTGAAAACATGCTAAAAGACCTTAATACAGAACAGAGACAAGCAGTAACTTTTGGTGAAGGCCCATTATTGATTTTGGCTGGAGCTGGAAGTGGCAAAACTAGAGCTTTGACTTACCGGGCTGCTTACCTGCTTTTGGAGAAAGAAATTTCACCAGAAAGAATTCTGTTGGTTACTTTTACTAACAAAGCGGCTGGAGAGATGAAGACTAGGATTGAAAAGTTGTTGAAAAAATTTGGTTCTGGAAAGAGCAAAAAAGATGAACTACCCTTTGCCGGTACTTTTCATAGTTTTTGTGCAAAGCTATTAAGAGAGCATGGTCATTTAATTAATATTCCAAAAGGTTTTACTATTTATGATGAGAGTGATTCTTTGGAAGCGATTAAGCAAGCTTTTTCTAACTTGGATGTTTCCGATAAAACTTATAAGCCTCGATCGGTTAAGGTGAGTATTTCTGGAGCGAAGAATGAGTTAATCTCTGCTCTTGAATATAGTCAGTATAAGCGAGGCTCTTTTCAGGAAGTAGTGGCTAGAGTTTACATTGAGTACCAGAGGTTACTAAAGCAGTATGATGCTTTGGATTTTGATGACTTATTGTTTATGACGGTTAAGTTGTTAAATCAAAAAAAAGAAGTATTAAATAAATTACGCGATCAATTTATGTATGTTTTGGTTGACGAGTATCAGGACACTAATAAGGCCCAGTATGATTTGACGAAGATGCTGTCATCTAAGTGGAGTAATTTGTGTGCTGTAGGTGATTTTTCTCAATCTATCTATAGCTTTAGAGGGGCGGATTACAGGAATCTAAAAAGATTGAATAGTGATTTTCCTAATTTAAAGGTAGTTAATTTGGAACAAAATTATCGTTCGACTAAAAATATTTTGAAAGCGGCTAACCAAGTAATATCTAAGATAACTTCTCACCCCATCTTAAAACTGTGGACAAAAGCAAGCGGTGGAGAGAAGTTAAAAGTTTATGAGGCAGGTAATGAAAAGGAGGAGGCAAAATTTATTGTAGAAACTATTAAGAATAGTAAAATACAGCTATCTCAGGTGGCAATTTTGTATCGGACAAATGCTCAATCAAGGGTAATTGAAGAAGCTTTAATGAAGGCTTCGATTTCTTATGTTTTGATTGGAGGGACTAGATTTTATTCAAGGCGTGAAGTTAAAGATTGTTTGGCTTATTTAAGGTTTCTGAGTAATCCAAAAGATAGTGTGAGTTATAAAAGGTTGGAAAAGATTGGAAAAAGAAGATTACAGAAATTTTTAGAGTGGAGGGAGGGAGGGAGTTATAAAAAAATGGAAAGTCGTGAGATCTTGGAGACAGTGTTAGAAGTAACTACTTATTTGGATAAATTTAATAAGGAGGATGAAGAGGATATGGCTCGGCTGGAGAATATTAAAGAACTTTCTAGTGTGGCTATGGAATTTAGTGATTTAACTGAGTTTTTGGAAAATGTGGCATTGGTGGAACAAACAGATGTAAAAAACAAAGACAATTCAGTGACTTTAATGACTCTTCATGCCTCCAAGGGTTTGGAATTTAGGATGGTGTTTATGATTGGAATGGAGGAAGGAATGTTTCCTCACTCAAGATCATTGCTGGACAGGCATGAACTGGAAGAAGAAAGAAGGCTTTGTTATGTGGGAATGACAAGAGCGATGGAAGAGTTGTATTTTTCTTATGCAAGAAGAAGACTTTATTTTGGTTCGTTTTTGAATAACTCTGTAAGCAGGTTCTTGGCTGATATTGAAGAAGGGTTTTTGGAAATGGCTGGGATGAGTAAGTTTGAGACGCAGAATGAAGATTATGATGATATTATTGAATTAGATGATTATTAGAGATATTGCACAAAATGAGATAGCTGATTTTGATAAATTGGCTACCCACCCGCTTCAGTCTTTTGAGTGGGGTGAGTTTAGGAAAACTACAAATGTAAAGGTAATAAGAAGGGGAATTTTTGAGGGCAATAAATTAATTACTCCTGTGCAAGTAACTATTCATCCTATTCCTAAGACAAATTACAATGTTGGTTACTATCCAAAAGGGCCAATGCCTGATGAAAATCAGCTAAAATTACTTAGAACAATTGGGGAAGATAATAATTGCATTATGGTTAAGATGGAGCCTAATATTGGCTCTAAGATTAGTGAAGATAGTCCCAACACTCATGCTTGGAAAACGATTGACGAATTTTTATTAGCTAGGGGTTTAAAATCAGGCAGACCCTTGTTTACGAGACACACCTTTCAACTTAGTTTGAAAGAGTCTGAAGAAAAATTATTAGCAGGGATGCACTCAAAGACAAGGTATAACATTCGTTTGGCTGAAAAAAAAGGCGTGAAGGTGATGGTTGATAACTCAAAAAATAGCTTTAAGTGGTTTTTGAGATTATTGTTTGAACAGACAGTGGAGAGACAAGGTTTTTATGCTCATACTCCCAAGTATTTTGAAAAGCTGTGGGCAGTATTAGAGCCGGCAGGTATAGCTCACTTGCTTCGAGCTTATTATGAAGACGAAACATTAGCGGTTTTTATGGTGTTTGTGTTTAATGGTACTATTTATTATCCTTATGGAGCCTCAACAAGAGAACATAAAGAGTTAATGGCTCCGAATTTGGTAATGTGGGAAACTATAAAACTAGGGAAGAAGCTTAACTGTGAACTACTCGATATGTGGGGAGCGTTGGGACCAAAACCTAATAAAAAAGATTCATGGTATGGGTTTCATAAATTTAAGCAGGGGTATGGTGGAGATTTGGTAGAGTTTTTGGGAACTTATGATTTAGTGATTAATAAACAGCTTTATCCTTTGTACAAAATGGCGGATTCTTTGAGATGGAGCGGATTGAAGGCAAAAGCTTTTAGTAAAAAACAGCTTAGGAATGCAGCAAAAAAAATACTTAAATAAATCAAGTGATTTGAGGCAGTCTAGAAAATATGCTTTGTACATGGAGAGTATTGGCTGGAAAGTAGAAAATGGTATTTTTATAAAAAAGATCCCCTTTTTACCAATTTGCTTTGCTAAGTACCAAAGACCTAGTTGGCCAATAGATAAAAAAAGATTTTTAAAAACTTTGAAAGATAATAGAGTTATTTTGGTTTCAATTGAACCTAATACATGTGAAGATGAAAAAATTAATAAAGAGTTAATAAAACATGGTTATAATAAAAGATTGCCAATGCTTCCAAGTAAAACTATTTGGATTGATTTGAAAAAAAGTGAAAAAGAGTTGTTGGAGGCAATGCGAGCAAAAACTAGATATAACATTAAAAAGCATAGGAGGGCCGTTCAGGTGGTTGGTGGCGACAAGATAGATAATTGTGAGCTAATAAAGTTTTATAAACTTTATAAGAGTAATTGTAAGAGTAAAAAAATTTGGGGATTAACTCAAGAAGAAATGGTGAACTTGGTACAAAGTTTCTCAAAAAAATGTTATTTACTTTCTACAGATGAAGCAGGATTAATGCTTTTAGTTCATGATAAAGTGGCTTATTACTCTCATAACGCATCAAGCAAGCAAGGGAGAAAACAATTTGTTCCAACCACACTGACTTGGGAGGCAATTAAACTAGCAAAGAAGCTTGGATGTTATCGATTTGACTTTGAAGGGATTAGAGATGAAAGATATCCAATAACAAAAAAATGGGATGGTTTTACTAGGTTTAAGAAAGGGTTTGGGGGAGAGATGGTAGAATATATTGGATTATTTAATAAATGGAGGTTTTTATGACTAAAGTAACATCAATTAAGAATGGACCCTTAAAAGTGGGCGGTGGAGTAAAGGTTGAAGATGCTCAAGGAGTAGAAAAAGTATTTGAAGAGAGTCAAGACGCCTGGTTGTGTCGATGTGGCAAGAGTGCAAATAAACCTTATTGCGATGGAACACATAGTAAGGTTGGATTTAAAGCAGATAAATAAAAATAATGTACATTGCTCTAGAGAAAGTAAGGAGTCTTTATAATGTTGGTTCGGTAATGCGAACGATGAGTTTTTTTGGATTAAAAAATCTTATTTTGGTTGGATATTCTGGGAGGAAAAAACCAGGATTAGATGAACTGCATGAAAAAGTGAATAAGACATCTCTAGGGGCAGAAGAGGACGTAAATATCATTTTTCTTAATGATAGTGAGAAATTGATAAAGTATTGCAAAAATAAAGACTTAAAACTAGTGGTTATAGAGCAGGATAAAAAAAGCGTTTCTTTAAGAGGTTTTAAAGCTAGTAAAAAGATGGTGATGGTTTTGGGAAATGAGGTTGATGGAGTGAGTCAAAAATTACTTAAAAAAGCAGATAAAATAGTTGAGATTCCCCGACTGGGTAGTAAAAAGTCCTTAAACGTTGCAACAACGGCAGGAATAGTGATTGAAACTTTAACAAGTTAACCAGTCAATCGATTGACTGGTGGGTTTTTGGGAGGCCTTCTGGCCAACAATGATTTTTGTATTCGCAGCGGTCGCAGTGAGAGAATTTCTTGGTTTTGGAGAAACGGAGAGATCTTATTTTTCCCATGGTGTCTATAATTATCTTTTTTAGATCTTTGATGTCTTCATCGGTGATGGTAAAACTTTCTTTTTTGAATTTACCAGAGGAGTTGGCTTCGACAAAATTTAGCTCTACTTCATGGACTTTTGGTTTGAAGTTTTTATCTAGTTGACTTAGAAGCTTGTAGAAAATTAGTTGTCGATAGTAGTCACCTTCTGAATTTTTGGTTTTACCTAGGATGTCGTTTCTTGATTTTGGTTTACCAGTTTTGTAGTCGATAACTTTGACTGTTTTTTGTTGCTGATCTATCCAATCGATGCGATCGATTTTTCCTGATAAGGGAATGTCATTAAGAAAAACTTTCGACCAACCACTGCCAAAGTTTTTTTCTGTGATGAGTGGTTTTTCAAAGTCCTTTTTGTAGTGGTTAAAATAGCTAGACAACACCTCTTGTCCTTGAATTAATCTGTCTTGGTAATTTTCTTTGGTTAAAACTTCTTTTTTAAGAGCGTACTTAAATTGAGTTAGTAAATATTCTTTTGAAGGGAGTTTGTCTTTTGAGATAAACTTTTGGTAAAACATCTCTAAAGCTTTGTGAATTGCTGAGCCAAATTGGAGGTAGTCAATTTTCGCTCGAGGAATGCGAAGAAGGTTGTTTAACTTGAATTTATATGGACAGACAAGATAGGTATTTAGAGCTGTTGGAGAAAGTTTGAAGTCTTTTAGTGTATTGCGTAAAAAGTCTTTTTCTCTGGTGCTTAGATCTTTTTCTGGAGCAAGAGCGAGGAGTTGAGTTAGTATTTTTTTGGACTTTAAGGGTTTAATGCTGGTTGGTTTGATGCTTTTTTCTGGAAGTTCTTGGATAAACATGGAGGGGAAAGCTTCTTTGGTATAACTTCCAGTGATGTAACGATCGGCATAGGAAATGTATATTTTCTTTTTAGCCCTGGTTAGACAGACATAAAAGAGACGACGCTCTTCTTCATTCTTCTCTTGTTTGGCGGGATTGTGATTTTTTAAAATTCCTGATGGTAGTTTAATGAGTTGCCTTGATCTTTTGTTGCCCCACTTCCCGTCTATGGCTTGGTAGATAAAAACATATTGCCATTCTTTACCCTTGGCTTTGTGGGCTGTTGATAGAGTGACACTGTTGGTCTTAATATCTAGATCTTTTTCGATGATTTTTAGGTTGTTTATTTCCATTAAGTCTAAGGCCTTTAAAAATGAGTGGAGGTTTAGTTTGTGATCGATAGTGTTTAGTTGTTTGATCTCTGTAAAAAGAGAGTTGATTCTGTTTAGTTTTTCGACAGCATCTTTGGAAGATAGAACCCAATCCAAGAAGTTTGATTCTTTGATGATGGTTTCAAAGAATTCTAAAAATGTTTTTTGAGAGTCTAGCTGTTGCCATAAAGCTAGCTGGTTAATGAAATCGGTGATTTTTTTATGGTCTTTTAAGTGAAGATCTTTAAAGTCTTCTGAAAGAATGGTGTCGACTATGTTTGATTTTTTTCTGGAAGCGGCTCGAGAAATTTTTAGAATATCTAAAGGATTAACTTTTAAAAATTTGAAGTGTAATAAGTTAAATAGATCGAGGTCTTCTAGATTGTTTTTGTAGTTGTTGATGACTTTGAGTAAGGTTAGTAGTTTATTGACTGTTGGATCGTTGAGGATGTTGCCCCCCCCTTCGATATCAAAGGAGATGTTTAGTTTAGCCAACATAGTGGAGAGCTCAGAAGCGTCTTGATTGTTGTGATAAAGGATGGCAATTTCTTCTGGGTTAACTCCTTTTTTAATTAATTTTTTAACTTTATTGGCTATCCAGTAACTTTCGACAACGTCTTGAGATAAGTGAGTGGTGTTGATTTTTAGCTCTGGTGTTGTTTGGGTTGAATTCAGCTTTGGGTTAATGAAGTCTTTTATTTCTTTTTTATCTAAGTAGTTTTTTTGGATAAGGTGATAGCTAGAGTCTAAGATTGTTTGAGTAGAACGATAGTTTTTACTTAAAGAGATAATTTTAGCGGTGGGGTAAGTTTTGGTAAAGCCAATAATGTTTTCAAGAGACGCTCCCGCAAACCTAAAGATTGATTGGTTTGGGTCTCCAACAACGAAGATATTGGCTTGATCTCCCCAATAGGAGGCTAATAGGTTGATAACTTGGTTTTGAGAAGAGTTGGTGTCTTGGTACTCGTCTACTAGAAAATATAAGAGTCTTTCTTGGTATGTAAGGAGAAGTTCTTGGTCTTCTTTGAAAGCTTGAACTACTAAGTTGATCATGTCTTCAAAGTCGTAACGACCTCTTTTGCTAACGATTTTTTGGTACTCGATGAATACTTTTAGTAACTCTTTGTTCCTTTCTAGATCTTTAGTGGCGGTAGCTAGGGCCGTGGCAGAGAGATCTTGGCTTTGGAGGTTGGTGGTTTCTTGATCTAAGATTTTTGAGAATTCTTTTTGAGTAATGCCTTCTCTTTTTAGGTTTTGGATTGAACGAGTTAGTTCTGAAGTGTAGTAAAAAGGTTGATTAATTGGCTTGATAAGTTTAAAGATACCATTAGTTAGAATCTGGTGAAAAATCTCTACCCTTTCTAGTTCTGATAGAGGTTCTAAGTCTCTTGAGATGATGAATTTATCTGGAAATTCCTGCATGACTCCTGAGCAAAAGGAGTGAAAAGTGGAGATGTTGACGTAGTAAGCGGATTCACCAATGGTATTAACAAGTCTTTGACGCATGGCTTTGGCACCGGACTCAGTAAAAGTGAGGGCAAGAATAGCATCTGGGGAAGTGTCTGTGGTTTCTAGGATTTTGGCGATTCTTCTGGCTATGATTTCGGTTTTACCGGTACCTGGACCAGCAACGACCATAACTGGACCCTCAATGGTGTTTACAGCCAGTTGTTGAGTTTTGTTTAGCTTCATTT
>CAXBYZ010000024.1:0-12059 GCA_963980215.1 uncultured bacterium
TTAGATTTCGGAGATGACGTCGAAGCCTTTGTAGCTACCTACGAGACTAAGGCCAAACACTTTTTTGACAGGATACTCTTTTTTGAGTTTTTTTGCAGTTTGATCTAGGGTGGCGCCTGAACCAACGGCATCATCAATTAAGAGAATGTTTGAGTAATCTAAACTCGGATGTTTGATATAAATAGTGCTTTTGGCATTTTGGATTCTGTCAGTTAGCTTTGAAAGAGATTTTTGAGCGATGGGTGTTTGTCCTTGATGAGCTTTGACTATAGAGAGGTGAGGAAGAGGGAGTTTGAGGAAGTTTTTTAGCTCAACTTGAATTTGAAGTAGGCGTGGAATAGTGGGGGGAATAAAGCCAACTGCCTGAATGTTTTTTGAGTTAATTAGGGAGATGACGAAGGGTTTAATATGGTTGGCTATTTCTTTGATAAGAGTTTTTGATTGAGATTGCTTGGCATAGAGAATTTTTTGACCTAGAATGGTTTTGCCAAATTGAGGGAGAGAGTAGAAATCTAGATAGAAAGCTTGGTTTAAGTAGAGTGTTTTAAAAGTCTTTTTTAGCTTGGGAGTAGCGTCTATCAGGGTGTTTTTAAGGCGATGTTTATTGACCTGGGTGATTAATTGACAATAGGACTTGGCAAGATTATCTAGCTTGGTGGTTTGGTGGGTATGTTTTGCCCAAGTTGAAAAACCATTGACTCCGTAAGTCATGGTGCCAGTGGGAGAGGTAAAAAGATAGTTGGCGTTAATGATTTTTTGACATTTTGAGTCTAGATTGATCTCGGGGATAGTAGGTCTTTGGGTGGGGGAGGGAAGGTAAAAAACTATTGGGGGTTTGCCAACTTTGGTGATTA
Source organism: uncultured bacterium (assembly GCA_963980215.1). GTDB lineage: Bacteria > Patescibacteriota > Microgenomatia > UBA1400 > CG1-02-47-37 > CAXBYZ01. The sequence continues at coordinate 855 of CAXBYZ010000024.1, forward strand.
GATTTTGTGCTAGAAGGGTTTTGAGATGGCGGTGGATAATGGCACGACCGAGGCTAAAGTGAAGGCGAAGATCTTCGGGTCTTACTTTATGTTTTTTTTGGATGTATTGGTGAATTTTGATTATTGTTGACATATTAAGTATATAGTATACAGTGAACTGTATACTATTGTCAAGGATATATGATAAAGAGGGAAGGGTGGAGATTACATGAAGGTTACGAACCTTCATGTAGGGTGACGGGGTCTGGGTTTGTCAATGAGTTATAATGGGTGGATGAAGTATTTGTATTTATTAGCCCACCCGGATGATGAGGTGGTGGCTAGCGGAGGAACTATAAGAAAATTAGTGAATAATGGTGATCAGGTAAGAGTTGTACTGGCAACAAAGGGACAGGCGGGGAAAGGAGCTAATAAGAGAATAGAAGAGTTTAAAAAATCTTGTGAGATTTTGGGGGTGAGTGATTATAAGCTGTTGGGTTATCAAGATGGAGAGATAAATAATAAGTTGGTGTGGGGCAGGTTAGAGCAAGATTTTATTGATGAGATTAATAGTTACAAACCGGAAGCGGTAGTGACTTTTGATCATTCCGGCTGGTATTTTCATCTTGATCATGTGGGGGTGAGTTTGGCGGGTGTACGGGCGGTTGATAAAGCCAAACATAAAGTTGAAGTGGTGCTGTTTAGTTTGTTTCAACCACCGGGGATTAAAAGTCGCTGGAAGTATGTTTATGCTGATAAATTGCCGGTAACTCACAGAGTGGATATTGAAGATGTGCTTGAGGTGAAGATGAAGGCGGTGATGGCTCATAAATCTCAAAAAATAACCTTTTTGCCATACTTAGCTTTGGGTAAGTTGCATAAGAAATATTTTGATCATGAATATTTTCAAGTAGCTTTGGCGAGTAAAAGGGGAAGGAAAATGCTAGAGGGAAGTGATATATTTAGGGAGATATGAAGCCTACAGGGATGATATCCCTGTAGGTGGAGGGGATGTTTTTTAAAGTTGTTTGAGAATGAAGCGGGTAGTAGAATAGCGGAATGTGGTTGATATTGTCATTGATTACTGCTCTGGGGTTTGGGGTTGGCCAAGTGATTGCTAAGAAAGGTTTGAGTGATTTACCTAGAAGTGTGGTCTATACCATTAACGGCTTGTGTTTTACTTTTGTTTGGCTAGCTTACTTACTAATAAATGGCGGTTTGGAGTGGAATTTTTGGGCTTTTTTAATCTCGGCTTTACCGGGAGTGGCTTACGGATATACGCTAACTGCTTATTTAAAAGCAGAAGTGGGAAAAGTGGCAACGGTGGGGGCGTTGTCTGCGGTGGTGTCTACTTTGGTAGCCAGAGGATTGATCGGGGAGGAGTTATCTTACTTACAAATTAGTTTTATTTTGATGACAATAGTGGGAGTGATGATAGTCAGTTGGCCGGGGAAAAAGGTTAAAGATTTTAGTTGGTTTAAATGGGGGTTGGGTTATGCCTTGATTTATGGTGTGGTGAATGTGATGACAAAGAAAGGAATGGCTTTGGTAAATCCGGTGAGTTATAGTTTGATGGATGCTTGGTGGGTGTTATTAATTTCGATTATTTGGCTTTATAAAGAAAAAAGCGGTAAACAATTGATTTTAAGTTTTTCTAAAACTGGGGGGAAGATTTTGGTGGGGGGATTGACAATTTTTAATTTGGGAGGAATGGCTTTGTTTTTGGCTTTAAATACTGGCATGGTGGGAGCGGTGATGGGAGTGATGAACCTGAATGTGGTGATAGTGATTGGTTTGAGTGGTTGGTGGCTGAAAGAAAAGATGAGTGCGAGACAGTTGCTGGGTGCGTGGATAGTGGTTTTAGGGGTAGTGGGTTTGAGTTTATTGGGTTGATTGCAGGAAGATAGAAAATAATCTATGATGGTTTAGTGATGAACTTAGAAGAGTTGCATTGCTTGTCTCCTTTGGATGGCCGATACAGAAAAGCCACGAGTGATTTAAGAGCATATTTTTCGGAAAGAGCGTTGGTTGAAAATAGAGTGAGAGTGGAAGTAGTTTATTTAATTAAATTGGTTGGGTTTTTTAATCAAGGTTACGAACTAAAACTTCGGGAAGTTCGTAACCTAATTAATTGGAGTGAGAATTTAGGGGATAAAGAGATTAGAAAAGTTAAAAAGATAGAAGCCAAGATTAAGCATGACGTTAAAGCGGTGGAGTACTTAATTAGAGAAAAATTAAGGAAGATGGGATTGAAAAAGCTAGAGCCTTGGGTGCACTGGGGAATGACAAGCGAGGATGTGAATAACTTGGCTTACAACATGATGCTTAGCGAAGCTAAAGAAAAAGTGATGGTGAAGAGTCAAGCGAAGCTGGTGAAAGAGTTGGTGTCGATGGCAGAGAAGTATAAAGACACTGTAATGCCAGGGAGAACTCATGGACAATTGGCGGTGCCGACTACTTTGGGAAAAGAATTGATAGTGTTTGCTTCACGGATGAGTCAGTGGTTAGCCGAGATTAAAGAGCTGAAGTTAGGTGGAAAGCTAAATGGAGCGGTGGGGAATTATAATGGTCATCAAAAGTTTTTTCCGGAGATTGATTGGTTGAAGTTTAGTAAAGAATTGGTAGAAAGTTTGGGACTTTCATGGACGATGATTACCACTCAGATAGAACCAAGAACTAAGATGGTAAAGTTGTTGGATTTGGTAAGACAGTTTAATAATGTGGGTTTGGACTTGGCTCGTGATATGTGGCTTTATGTTGCCTTTGATTATTTAAAACAGAGAGTAGTCAAAGAGGAAGTGGGGTCTTCGACCATGCCTCAAAAAGTGAATCCGATTAGTTTTGAGAATGCCGAGGGGAATTTTGAAATGGCGAATGGAGTCTTGATGACCTTGAGTAATAAATTAAGTCAATCTAGAATGCAGAGGGATTTGTCTGATAGTACGGTGAGAAGAAGTTTGGGGGTGGCTTTGGGCTATAGCTTGGTGGGAATAAAGAGTTTGGTGAAGGGTTTAGATAGGGTGGAGCCGAATAAAAAAAAGTTGAAACAAGAGCTACAAGATCATCCGGAGATGTTGGCGGAGGCGATCCAACTTGAACTAAAAATCAAAGGAAAAGCGGGGGCGTATGAGAAGGTGAAGGCCCTGCATTCGCAGGGTAAATTTTGCAAAGATTTTTCGACGAATGATATTCACCATTCGGTTATTGGTAAGAGTCTGGGGAGGGTGGAGGAGTATGTGGGTTTGGCGGAGAAGTTGGTTGAAAAAGAAATTAAATTAATAAATAAAAGGTTAGGAGCCCAAACCTAAGGTTCGTAACCTTCATGTGGAGGAGAGAAGTATGAAAAATATAGTAGTGTTGGGGACTCAATGGGGTGATGAGGGGAAGGGTAAGATGGTAGATACTGTTGCTAACAGTAAAGATTACAACGTAGTGGTGAGGTATCAGGGGGGTAATAATGCTGGGCATACAGTGGTGGTTCAGGGAGAAAAACATGCTTTTCATTTACTGCCTTCGGGAATTCTTTATAAAGATAAAGTTTGCGTGATTGGCAACAACGTAGTTATTGACCCTAAGGTTTTGGTGAAAGAAGTGAGAAATATGGAGAAGAGGGTGGGCAAGAATCATGCCAAGATTTTGATTAGTGAGAAGGCTCACTTGATTATGCCGTGGCATAAAATTCGAGACGGAATTACTGGAGGTAAAGTGGGGACGACTGGAAGGGGAATTGGGCCTACTTATATGGATTTTGTGAAGCGAACCGGAATTAGAATGATGGATTTTTCCAGTAAGAAAAGATTTTCTAGTAAAGTGAAAGAAGATCTTTCTTGGAATAAGAAGTTGATTAATTTGCTCTTGGATGAGTATAAAGTTTCTGTGAGTGATAGAGGTAAGTGGCAGTTGAGGAAGAATTTGAATTTGGAGTCGATTGTAAATAGTTATTGGCGATTAATTAGTGGCTTGAAAAAGAATAATTTAGTTGAGGTGGGAGATGTGAGTTTGTTTTTGAATAAGTGGCAAGAAAAAGGCAAGCAGATATTATTTGAGGGAGCTCAGGCAACTTTACTGGATGTAGCTCATGGAACTTATCCATTTGTAACTTCGTCTAATCCGACGGTGGGAGGACTTTATACTGGGACTGGATTTAGACCGAAAGAGTTAAAAGTAGTGGGAGTGGTGAAAGCCTACACAACTAGAGTGGGCGAGGGTCCGTTTCCAACCGAACTTTTTGATAAGGTGGGAGAGACTTTGAGTAGGGTAGGGCATGAATTTGGAACGACCACTGGCAGACCAAGGAGGTGTGGTTGGTTGGATTTGGTAATTGTGAATTATGCGCGAAATGTTAATGGATTGGATGCTTTGGCGATACCTAAATTGGACGTGTTAACTGGAATTAATCCTTTAAAGGTGGCGGTGGGGTATAAGATTGATGGCAAGATTTTTGATGTGTTTACGACTGATCTTTTTAAACTAGAAAAAGCGAAGGTGGTGTATAAAACTTTACCGGGTTGGAGTGAGGACATTACTAAAGTGCGGGAGTTTAGTAAACTACCAAAAGCGGCTAGAGATTATATTAAGTTTATTGAAAGCTTTACTGGAGTTTCCGTGGAGATGATCGGGGTCGGTCCAGGGAGAGAGGAGATTATTTTAATATGATATTTGACTATGTGATTGTGGGGGCGGGGCCAGCCGGATTGTTTGCGGCTTTAAGATTGGTGGAGAGGAAAAGCAAGGTAAAGAAAAAGATTTTGATCTTGGAGCAAGGGTTGCCGATTGATAAAAGACCAAGACAAGAAACCATGAAAGGGGTAGGGGGATCGGGGACATTTTCTGATGGAAAATTGCATTTTACCCCGGTTTTGTCTCACGAGAAGTTGTTGGATATTTTTTCGGTGAAGCATTATCAAGAGAGGGTGGATAAAGCCGATCGATGGTTTAGTGAGTTTGGGGCCAATGGAGAGTACACCCCGAATAATATGGATTTGGCAGAAAAGTTGGTGGCTGAGTGTCAGCGAAAAGGAGTGTATCTTTATGTGCGAAGGTGTAAGCATGTAGGAAGTGATGACTTGCCCAAGATGATTGCTAATATGGTGAGTTTTTTAAAGAAAAGAGGGGTAAAGATTAAGACAGAAACTCAAGTGATGGAGATAATGGTTAGGGGTAAGAAGGTGGTGGGTTTAAAGACGGATAAGGGGATAGTGAGAGCCAAAAAATATATTGTGTGTCCGGGAAGAATTGGAGCTAAGTGGCTTCAAGATCAGGCGAGAAATATTGGCTTACGGTATAACTACCAGAAAGTAGAGATAGGAGTAAGAGTAGAGTTTCCGGCGGGGATTATGGCGGAACACTCAAAGATTATGCACGAGAATATTTACTCGGTGCAAACCAAAACTTATGATGATGTGATTCGGACTTTTTGTCCTTGCCCAAATGGATTTGTAGCAATTGAGCAATACTCGGATTTTTTGTCGGTGAATGGACATTCGTGTAATTTAAGAAAGACTAAGAGTCAGAACTCAAACTTTGATTTGTGTACTGAGGTGGTGTTGACTGATCCGGTGGAGAATACTCTGGATTACGCAATCTCGATTGCTAGGTTGGCTACGACTTTGGGAGGAGGGAAGCCGTTGATTCAAAGATTAGCGGATTTGCAAAAAGGGAGACGATCGACTTGGGCTAGAATTGGAAAGAGCTATGTAAAACCGACTTTATTGGAAGTAACTCCTGGGGATATCTCGATGGCTTTGCCTCATAGATTGGTAACTAGTATTTTGGAAGGCTTGGAAAAATTGGATAGAGTTTTGCCGGGGATAAATGCTGGAGCAACTTTATTGTATGCTCCTGAAATTAAGTTGAGGGGGAATAGAATTAAGATTAACAAAAAAATGCAGACGGAAATTAAGAATCTTTATATGGCTGGAGATGGGCCGGGGACTTCTGGCAATATTGTGGGAGCGGCGGCTTCGGGGATATTGGCGGCTGAGGGGGCCCTTAAGATTTAAACTTTTCTTCAAGCTTGCTTAGTTGGAGGGTGGTAAAGACAGCTAGGATTGTAATAATAATAGCGTAGATAACTAGAGAGATAAGGCCGGAGTTGTTGCCGATTAGGGGCTTGATGTAGACTTCGACAGCTTCTTTGATGACGTTGTTCCAAGCGAGAGCGGCGACTAAGCCAAAGCCGGAAGTGGCCAGAGCGGTCATTTGTTTGACAACAGCCTTTGGAAGTTGTTTGACTGATTCAGGTGGGGTGATTTTTTTTGCCATAGGGAGATTATAGCATCAAGGTCATGATCTGTGGGGTATTCTTCTATATTCGTGACAATAAATCCCTGATTTTGATCATAACCCAGTATGATCTGACCTACCCAGTCAAAGCAATTTTGTGGTTGTAGCGCAAGATCAGTCAGCACTTTTCCTTGTTTTTGCTGGTCTTTTGAGATCTTGTTATCTGATGGAAAAAGAATGGCAAAATGCTGAGATTTTTGAGAATTTATATCTTGATGGGTGACTGCTTGACTGCGCCATTCATAGGCTCTAAAGATTTCATTTGGAACGGAAAGAGGGAGGTTAATAACCTGATTTATATCATCAAGGGGAAAGGCGATTGTTGCGATAGTTTCTTTTGGGTCTTCGGGGCAACGGTAGAAAGCTAAATAAAAAGCTTGAGTATGATGATTTATTTCTGGAGTCCTAGATTCTTTTGACATAATAGGTGTGTATTGTAATATAAGTTATAGGACTTGGCAAGATTGAGAAAATTGGGGGTTGCAGGAAAATAAAAATGGCTTATAATAACGAGAATATGTGTGAAGCTGAAATAAAACCAATTGATGGTGCTGATATGAGTTATGAGGCGGTAGTGCCTCATGAAGATGTTGCTAGTCTTGTTCCTGGAGCGCAAGATTCAGTAGATATTCCGGAAGGTTATTCAGATGTAATGGTAGAAGTAGAAGATGTGGCTCCTTTTCAAGATAGGCCAGTAGGTGATGTTTTGATTGAAATTAGTTAATTTTCACCGCAGAGGATGCGGAGATTGTTGCGGGAAATGCGGGAATAGAGTAGACTGAGGATAATGTTTACGCCTAGATTTACGATTACCAATCCGATATTAAAACACGTTGGGGTGATTGAGGGAGCTAAGGAAGTAATTGATTACGCAGTGATGGTGCCGGCTTGGGAGGCTAAGTTTCAAGAGGAAGCGGTGGTTCGTACAGTCCATTTTGGGACCAGAATAGAAGGTAATGAGCTGAATTATTCTCAGGCTCAGCGAGTCCTTAAAGGCGAGGAAGTGATTGCTCGGGAACGGGATGTGCAGGAAGTGATTAATTACCGAAATGTGTTGGAGTATATTGATCGCTTGGGAGAGAGATTTGGGTTAAAGGGTGCTGGCGAGAATGCCTCTTATGGGGAAGTATGGTTGAAAAAAATACATGAATTGACCACCGAGAAAATTTTGGATAGTAAAAATTGTGGAAAGTATCGAACAACTCGAGTGGTGATTAAAAACTCGATTACTGGTGAAGTTAGTTTTCGCCCCCCTTTACCTCTGGAAGTGGAAATTCAGATTAGAGAGTTTTTTGATTGGTTGTCTAGTGATACCGGTAAGAGCGTCCATCCAATTTTGAGAGCCGGAATTACTCACTATGAGCTGGCTAGGATTCATCCATTTGTGGATGGTAATGGGCGAGTGGCTCGAGGTTTTGCTTTGTTGGTGTTACTTCGAGAAGGTTATGATGTGAAGCGGTTTTTTTCGATAGAAGAGTACTTTGATAAGAACGCTGAGGATTATTATAAAGCTTTGCAGGATGTGTCTCGGGCAAGAGGAGATTTGACGCCGTGGTTAGAGTTTTTTACCAAGGCGTTGGCGGTGGAACTGACTAAGATTAAAGAGAGGGTAAGAGGGATTTCGATTGATTTTAGATGGCGGGATAGATTGGGAAGGCAGATAGCCTTAAGTGAGCGCCAGATTAAGTTAATTGAGTATTTAACAGATAACGAGCAGTTGTTTATGAAGAAAGCTAGAAAGTTGTTTCCGATGATTTCTGATGACACTATTTTGCGAGACATTAAAGATTTGATGGAAAAGGGAGTAGTGAAAAAGCGAGGAAGTACCAAGGCGGCTTATTACGTGATGAGAGGGCATTCGCCCCGAGTGTGAGTGTACATAAAATTTGACAAATGAGGGGGGTATTTGCTAAAATACTCTTAATATGAAAGAGATTAAATCTAGATTAGTAACTCCAAAACTAATAAAGTATTTAAAGCTGGATAATGTTTTGGTAATAACAGGGATGAGAAGGGTGGGGAAGACTACTTTATTGAAGTATTTATTTGAGTTTGTGAGGTCTAAGAATAAAGTTTTTTTTGATTTGGAAGATGTCTTGGTGCGAAAGATTTTTACTGAAGATAATTATGAAAATGTAGTTTTGGCTTTGGAGCAGGAAGGTTTTGATTTTAAGTCTAAGGGTTATATTTTTATAGATGAAATTCAGTTTGTGAGAAATATTCCTTCGGTGATTAAGTATTTATATGATAAATATGGTGTAAAATTTGTGGTGACAGAGTCTTCTAGTTTTTACTTGAAGAATTATTTTTCTGAAAGTTTATCTGGAAGGAAGATAGTGGTTGATTTGCATCCTTTGACTTTCCTTGAGTTTTTGAAGTTTAAAGGAGTGGAGAAGATTGAGACTTTGTCTTATAAACAAAAATCAAGAAAGAAGATTGAGCTATCTGTAGATAAATTTGGAAAGCTTTATCAAGAGTATGCTAGGTTTGGAGGTCTACCTGGAGTGGTGTTAACTAAAGGAGTAGAGCAAAAAAAGTTGATGCTTCGAGATGTGGCTAATTCGTATTTTCAGATTGATGTAGCCACCTTGATGGATTTTAAAGATGTAGGTGTTTTAAGAGATTTGTTGGCACTACTGACACAGAGAGTAGGTCAAAAACTAAATATTGTTAATTTGGCGAATGTGCTTAAAATTAGAAGAGATAAAGTTTATTCTTATTTAGAATTTTTGCAGTCAACCTTTATGGTGAAGTTCATTTCTCAAAAAACAAGTATTGATAACCGAGTTTCAGCTGATAATAAAGTGTATTTTACTGATACTGGTTTAGCTCAAGTATTTGAAAAGATTGCTTTGGGGAGTTTGTTGGAAAATAGTGTATATATGAGTTTGGCTTATGAGGAAAAATTGTCATATTTTCAAACTAAATCTGGTGGTGAGATTGATTTTGTGGTGAATAATAAGATTGGTTTGGAAGTGAAGCAAAGTCCAAGTCCACAAGATATTGCTAATTTAAAGAAACGCTTGATGAGCGCTAAGTTGAAAGAAGGTTATGTGGTTGGGGTTAACTACTTAGAGAAACAAGGGGTCGTAATGGCTTGGGATTTATGAAATTTAAGAGATTAGCGGAGTATTTTCAGAGAATCGAGAAGACGGCGTCTCGACTAGCGATGACGGAGATTTTGGCTGAGTTGTTTAAAGAGTGTGATGCAAATGAGATTGATTTGGTGACTTATTTGTCTTTGGGTAAATTAAGGCCCAAGTTTGAAGGGATTGAGTTTAACATGGCCGAAACGATGATGCTTCGAGTGATTAGTGCGGCTTATGGAGTGGAGTTTTCTAAGGTTGAGGGTGATTTTAAGGAGTTGGGGGATTTGGGGGGCCTGCTTGATAAAAATCAAGGTTCGGAACTATCCTTCACTTCGTTGCGGACCGCCGAAAGTTCCGAACCAACGGATCTTTCCGTGGGGCAAGTGTATGCCAGATTGATGGATATTGCGGTGGATGAGGGGGCGGGATCTCAGGATAGGAAAGTGCAGGCGATGGCTAAGTTGCTTAAAGATTTGGATAGTTTATCAGCCAAGTTTGTGGTGAGAATTCCGGTGAATAAACTTAGGTTGGGGTTTTCGGATATGACGGTGTTGGATGCTTTGTCTTGGATGGAGAGAGGGGACAAGAGTTTGCGACCACAACTAGAGCGACCCTTTAATGTGAGCGCGGATATTGGGAGAATTGTGAGAGTGTTTAAGAAGAGTGGTTTGAAAGGAGTGGCGGGAATAAAGATAGAGGTGGGAGTGCCGATTCGGGCGGCTCAGGCAGAGCGATTGCCTAATGCTGAAAAAATGGTGGAGAAACTTGGAGTTTTTGGAGTGGAAGGGAAGTGGGATGGCTTGCGGGTGCAGATTCATTTGGATAAGGCTAAGAGGCATGAGATTAAGAAACAAGAAGCTTTGTTTGGTGATGCTAATACTAGTTTTGTGAGGATATTTAGTCGAAATATGGACAACATGACTCACATGTTTCCTGACATTGTGGCAGCGGTGGAGAAACTTGATGTAGAGCGGGTGATTTTGGATGGTGAAGCGGTGGCTTTTGACCCGAAAACTAATAAGTTACTTAATTTTCAAGCTACGGTGAAGCGAAAGAGAAAGCACGGGGTGGCGGGGATGGCTAAGGAGTTGCCAATGAGAGTGTTTGTTTATGATATTTTGTTTTTGAATGGAGATAACTTGATTGAGAAGCCTTTTCGCGAGAGACGAAAGAGGTTGGAGGCTATACTCTCGGGTCAGAGTACGGACTCGAGTCCTTCAAGGTCCGGCCTTAAAGGAGTACCTTCAAGAACGGACCTTTCTTTAAAATTGGCTGAGCAAGAGATTGTGAGTGATGTGAAGCATTTAAGGAGACTGGTAAAGAAGTATCTTAATATGGGGCTTGAAGGAGTGATGTGTAAGAAGCTGTCGACTAGTTACCAGGCAGGGTCTAGGAATTTTAATTGGGTGAAGTTTAAGAAAACGACTGAGGGGGATTTGGTGGATACGATTGACGCGGTGGTGATGGGTTATTATCCCGGAAAAGGGAGGCGAGGGGGGTTTGGGATTGGGGCTTTTTTGGTAGGGGTGAGAGATAAAGATGGCAAGATTGGCAGTATTGCTAAGATTGGAACTGGAGTGACGGATGAAGAGTGGGGAGAGATAAAAAGACGGTGTGACAAGATAGTATCTAAAGATAAGCCGAAAGAGTACAAGGTCGATAAAAACTTAAACCCTTATGTATGGGTGAAGCCGGAGATGGTAGTGGAGATTATGGCGGATGAGATTACTAAGAGTCCGATTCACGCTTTTGGTTTGGCGCTAAGGTTTCCAAGATTAGTACGATTTAGGGATGATAAAAAGATAACTCAGGGAACTAGTAAGAAAGAACTAGAGAAGTTTTTTGGGATGCA
>CAXBYZ010000025.1:0-10774 GCA_963980215.1 uncultured bacterium
TAAATATGAAGAGATTTAAGATGATTGGGTCGTCGTACTTAATTCTGATTAAAAATGGTAAGGTTTTGTTGTCCCGAAGATTTCAAACTGGATACATGGATGGACATTACTCACTTCCGGCTGGACACGTGGATGAAGGTGAGACCATTGAGGATTGCTTGGTCCGTGAAGTTAAGGAAGAGATTGGAATTAAGATTAATAAAAAAGATATTAAGCTCAGCCACGTGATTCATAGGCGAGAGAAAGATATTCGACTAGATTTTTTCTATACGGTGAGCAAGTACGAGGGTGAGATTAAAAATATGGAAGAAAATAAGTGTGATGAATTGAAGTGGGTTAAGTTAGATAAATTACCAAAAAATATCTTGCCCTATATTAAGCAAGGGATTTATAAAACGGTTAAACAAGTTTTGTATTCTGATATAGGTTTTTGATAGAATAAGGTGTATGTCAAATGTACGCAAGACACGATTAGAGAGAAAGAGAGAAAAAGAGAGCCTCAGGCAAGCAGTTAAGTACTTGTTTTTGATTTTTTTAAGTTTATTTCTTTTGGTAAAGTTTGGATTGCCTGGTCTGATTAACATGGCTACCTTTATTGGCAACATTAGCTCTAGTGATAATCCAATCGAAAAAGAAGACCAACTGGCACCAAGACCACCTAGGCTAAATCCCCTGCCTGAAGCAACCAACTCAGCTCAAATTAATGTGAGTGGATCAGCTGAACCAGGCACATCCATAAAACTGTATGTTCGAGGAATTAGTATCGAAGAGACTGTGGCGAGTGAAGAGAGTGCTTTTGAGTTTAAGAAGGTTCATTTAAGGGAAGGTGAAAACGAAATTTATACTGTTGCTTATGATGACCACGGAAATACTAGCGATGACTCGAGTTCATATACTGTGCTGGTAGATAATGAAAAACCAGAGATTTCTATAGGTACTCCAAGTGATGGAGATAAATTTTTTGACAGTGATAGTCCAATCACTGTTTCTGGATCAACTGAAGAAGGTGCTAGTCTAGAAATTAATGATCATTTTGTAATGGTGAAGAGTGATGGAAGTTATTCTACTTCTGTGAACTTGTCTGATGGAGATAATGAGATTAAGGCAGTTGCCGTTGATGAAGCAGGAAACAGAGCTGAGGCTGTGATAAATGTTAATTACACTCCGTAAAAACCAATACAGAAGGTTCCGAACTTTTAAACATCTTAGAGTTCGGAACCCACAAGGCTAAAGAACCAGATTAGAATCCAGGGATAAAAGAGAGAGTTTTGAAAAAGCGAGTGAGTGAGTAGGACAATCAATGAAATTTTTATGAGTAGTGAAGTTTTGTAGATGTGATTAAGTAGATTTAAGTAAGCAAGAAAGCCAAGAATGCCAGTAGTGGCAAGTACAAATAGCAAACTTGAGTCTAAGCCAGCACCAGCGTGAGATAGTGGTTGGTTTTGATAGTAACGTAGAGTGTTAAAGCCGACTCCAAAAACTGGATGGTCTTTGATAATAACAAGTGAGTCTTGGTAGTTGTCTATACGTTGTTTAATTGAAAAAACTCGTTCTAGCTTAACCCCGTCACCACCAGGTCTTGGCAAAAAAGGAAGAATGATGACAAATAGTATGCCTAGTAAAAGAAGTTTTAGTTTTTTCATAAAGATAACGTAAGCTAGCAAAGAGAGTAGTAAGGCCAAGTATGAGCTTCTGGAGTAAGTAAGGAGTAAGGGGGTTAGCAAAAAGGGGTAGAGCCATGGAGTTGTTTTGGTGAAGAATGTTAAGATAATACCTAAAACTAAAATTACCCCAACGTAAGCTGGGTCAAAGAAAGTTGATATAACTCGATAGTAGTGATCGTCCCAATGACTGGCGGATAGAAATCTAGTATCTGGAAGGAGTAGGTATTGAAGTAGGCCAAAAATGGCAAGAGATAGTGATGAGAAGATTAGAAGTTTTTTGATGGGAAGTTTTAGTTTCTTGTCTTTAAGAATAAAAATTAAAGTTGAGTAGATTGCAAAACGAATCAGGTAGAGTGAAGACAACAAGATGTGATTAAAGGGAAATTTGAAGAAAGCAAGTAGGAGAGAGATAGTAGCGGTGACAAGAAAATAGAAAAGAGGTTTTGCAAGAGTAGAGTTAATTTTTGGTCTAGTTAACAACCAGAAGAAGAAAATTAAAGTAATGATAATATCGTGAAGATAAAGATTGACACCTAAAGGAAATCCGGGAATTCTGGTTAGTTGACCAAAAGGAAAGACGATAAACAGAGAGATGATTAAAGATCTAGTTGCTTTGGTCATTTAAATATAGTTTAACTTGAGAGGTGTCATTTTGGTAAAGCAAAGGAAGATTGCCATGTTCTTTTGGTAAGCTGGCATTAGCCCCAACTAAGATGTGAGTATAGTTGGAGTTTTTAGTAGCCCAAGATTCATGATCAAAAGGAAAGTCTAGATAGAAAAGATTGTGAATGTTGTAAACCAAAACTTTATCTGAGGGCTTAATGTTATCTTTAAACCAGTTATCGATGTCATAAAAATCTCCAAAATCAAATTTAAGTCTTTGAGCGAGAAACTGCTGTTTAGTTTGCTTGTGAAGAATGACTGGAAGATATTTTTGATTTGCCCATGCTCGACCGACTATTCCAAGCAATGAGTGAGCCACAACTAAAAACAATAGATACTTATTTTTATTTTTAATAAAAAGGGAGCTTGCTTGAATTGATAAAAGGCTTAGTAAAAACAAAGCAAAGCGGCCAAAACCAGTGCCCGGGCCTAACCACCAGATAAGAAGAACTGATGTAAGAGTGTAAAGATTTTTCTTGTTGATTGGTTTCTTTATAGAGAAAATAAATAAAATTAAAATAATTGGTCCAACTCTAAATATTGGATCAAAAAATAGTCTTAAGGGGCGAGAAAACCAAAACCAGAAACCGTTGTATAACCACTCGGACTCAAAGCCAAAATTTTCTAAAAATGGATAGAAAAAATTTCCGGTGACTTTTTGGTTAATGGCGGCAAAAGGCAAAACACCCAAGATTCCCCATGGAACTAAAGTGATAGCTAAACCAATAACTACTGCATGAAGTTTGGTAGCACTAGCCAAGATGATTGCTATGGCTTTGGCCCACCATTTTTTTACATTTAGAGCTAGTAGTAAGAAGAAGGTAACAATTAAGTCTATGTAGCTAGTGGTTGAGAGCCAACCTACTAACAAAGTGGAGTAAAACAAGTTGGTTGCGATTAAACCTGATGTTTTTGAGAAGTATTTTTTGGCAAGTAAGTAAACTTGATGAGCTGATAAAATTCCAAATACTAAGTGGGTTAGTTTTGGGAGTCTTTCGTCCCAAAGATAAAGACCCAAGGCATAGATAAGTTCACCCAACCTTGGCAAGCCAGACCAATAAAGAAGATTACCTGGAATTGGGTTGATTGAGTGTCTTTCAAGAAATATTTTACTGGTGGTGAGGTGATACCAAAGTGAGTCAAAACCAAGCTCGGGACCAAGAGCACCGATCAGATTAGTAATAACTTGAAGTATTAAAAGAAGTAAAAGTAGGTGATTAATTTTTATTTTCATACAGTTTTACTCTTACCATTAAGGAGTGAAGACTCATTAAAAAAGCCAAAATAAATCCGGGAAGACCATCTAGAAATCCTAGTCTTATAACATAATTTTGGATAAATTTAGCTGGAGGGTAAAAAAGAAGCTTTAGCAAACTTGGAATGGGTATTTCTTTTGCTCTTAAATTAGAGTAGTGGTTGATTCTATCTATAAATTGGGAAACAGTAATGTCTCTTTGGTGAAGAATGGGATTTTTTAAGATTTTTACTGGAAGATTTGAGCAAAAAGTTTCATGAACTATTCCTTGCCACTTACCAGATTTTTTTTGAATTAATCTAGTGCTTTTGAATTTTGAGGTTTCACCAAATTTTAATTTTTTACCCAGAAACCAATCTGTGCGCTTGAGTTGGTAGTTATATTTTGGGTTTAGAATAGCTTGGTTTATTTCTTTTTTTAAGGCAGGGGTTATTGTTTCATCGCTGTCTAGAAATAAAACCCAGGGAGTTTTAACCTGTTTTAATTCCAGGTTACGAACCTTGCAGAAATTAGTGATATTTGGTTGGTTGATGGTGAGAATAGTTATGTTTTTATTGATTTTATTCATAGATAGTGATGTGTAGGTTTGAAGTTTTGTCTTCATCAAAGTTTTGCCACCAGAGAAGATAACGATAGTTGTCTAGGTGTGACTTAAACTCAACCTCTTCTGGGTTTTTTAACTGGTAAGGAGTATTCTTTGATTTAATCATCTTAACTACGTTTAATCTTAAAGATAAAGTTGGACCGTAAGAGATGAAGTCGTGTTTTACTAAATAGTAGCTATTGTAGAGAGCTAAAATGATAAAACTTAAGTAGAGAAGTGGTTTTTTGTAGTGGTGAAGGGCCAAGCCAATGCTGATAGCAAAAATTGGGAGTAATACTGGAAAGTAAGCTTCCGATGGTCCACCGTGAATAAAAAAAGCTAAAAAATTAAGTAAGATAAAGTTGGTTATTAATTTTTTGTGTTTATTTTTTGATTTTACAAGAGAAGTTATGACCAGTAGAGCTACTAGTCCAGCAATAAGTGGTTGGTCCCAAGCTACAAATTTTTGATAGTACTTAAAGATTGTTTTTAAAACATTGATTCGTGAAGCTTGCCCTAATCCGTGATCGCTAGTTGGATTTATAAAACTAAGAAGTCTGTAACCCAACCAAGCTGCAAAACCGAGAGTTTGCTTAAAACCATGATTAAAGTCGTAAATTATTTTTGGTAAGAAAGGTAGAAAGAAAACTAAAAACTTTGGTGAGAATTTAATTTTTTGTTTGTAAAAATGATAGATTGCTAACAAGAGTAAAGGTAGAGTGGTTAACTCAAGTTGAAGTAAAACTCCAGAAAGGAAAAATGACCAAAGTATTGAGTTGCTGGACAGAGCGATGAGGTAGAGAATTGAGAATAAAGGAATTGGACTGATGTGGTACGGCATTCGAGAGTGAAGAACTATTAAGGGTGATGTAGCTGCAACAAGAGCGGTAACTAAAGCAGGCTTAAGATCTGTAAATGATTTGGCTAGTTTGTAAGTAAGGTAAACCGTTAGAACTCCGAGAGTGCTAGTTAGAATAGCTGGAGCAACTGGGTTAAAGCTACCTAGTTTTAAAGCTAAGGCAATAAACCAGATAAAGAGTGAGCCTTGAAATAGCCAAGGGACAGATGACGGAATTCCAACTAGAGGCCACTTGCCAGTCAACAACATATCTCTGGCTGCTAAGTAGTCTCTTCCCTGGTCTCCGATAAAAGTCATAAAGGTGGATAGATGATAAAACCTTAACCAAATAGAGAGTAAAAGAATAAGACTAAGAGCAATAATTTCTGGGGTTAACCTAAGGAAACTTTCAGCCAAAACTGCTTGTGGAAAACCAAAGTGTTTTTTTAGGTAGTAGAAACGAGAAGTGTTGAATATTTTTTGAATGTAATCTGTTTTGGGTGTAGATTTTCCCCAATAGTGAACTAGTTTGGCGGAAGGAAGAATAAAAAGCTTGTGACCTTTATCTGTGATTCTTTTAAATAGATCAGATTCTTCAAAGTAAAGAAAAAACTTTTCATCAAAACCCTTAAATTTGTTAAAAATTGATTTTCTAATTAAGAAGGCAGAGCCTGGTAAAACTTTTACTGGAATCTGTTTCGTCTTATTCTCAATGTTGACCCAGTATTTTTTTGAGATTGGGTTGTTGGGCCACAATTTATTGATAAATGATAAGCCGAAAATGGCTTTTAGCGGAGTTAGAGTGGAAGTGCCTTGGATGGGGTAAGGTTTTTGTTTTGAGTCGAGAAGTAAAGGGGCGACGGCTGCAGTTTTTATATTTTTTTCTAGGTAGTTAATTAAAGGTTTAATTGAGTTTGGTAGAAGTAGGGTGTCTGGGTTTAAAAAGAGTAGGTAGTTGGCCTGAGCTAGTTTAGCTCCCTTGTTGCAACCAGCACCGAAGCCAATGTTATCTTTGTCGTTATCTACAACTATGACCTCGTGTTTAATCTTAAGGTTTTTTTTAATAGATTTGAGGCAGTTATTCAAAACTTTTTTGTTTTTGTAGTGAACGGTGATGACGGATAGTTTTGGTTTCATACTAGCTTTAGTATTTTACTAAAACGGTGTTTAAAGGTGTGGGCTTTAATGGTTTTTTGATAAGCTGTTTGAATAATTTTTTCTCTTTGACTTGAATTTGAAAGGAAAAATTTAAGTTTATTTTTTAAGTCTTTTGGTGAGTTAAAAGTTATGATCTCTTTGTTTTTTTGGTAGTAATTTGAGTTAGTTTTATCAACCAGTTGTAGAGTTTTACAGGCTGGAATCTCGAAAGTTCTTAGGTTGCCAGTTCCAGTCATGTGATCAGGGGTTAGGTTTAGACCAATTTTGGCTTGTTGATAGATGTTAACAAGATCACTCCCCCACGCTTCTCCTTGATAGAATGATGCTAGTCCGGGCGCGAGATTTATGCTTGGTGGAATCCAACCCCAAATTTTTAAGTCGATGTTTTGTTTGAGTAGTTTAATTAATTGAAGTTGCCTGTTTTTAAATAAAGTGCCAACAAAAACAAAGTCATGTATTTTCTTGGATTGACTTGGTTTAAATATTTTTAGATCGACGGCAGAGTAGGGTAAATTTACTACCTTAACCTTGGTTAATTTTTGCCACTGCTTTTGGTGTCTAGAGTCATTGACGATTATTACTTTTGATGCAAGAGCTATTTTTCTTTCTGAGCTTGAGATTTTTTTGGGTGGAACTCCACAAAAAAAGACTGTGCTTTTTATAGGATAAAGCTTATCTATACCGGCAGAGAAAAAAACATGGTCAAATAATTTTTTTTTGATTAGTTTTTTTACTCTTAAAAAATTAATTACTTTGAGACTGTTTTTGTTTAAAGGGAAAACGATAACCTGGTGGCCCAGCTCTTTTATAGCTCTACACCAGTGGTTTTGAGTTTGGTAGGTTGGCAATGGTTTTTTGGTTTTTAACTTAGGGTGAACTGGAGTGATGAGTAGAATTTTCATGAAAGTTTTTTTAAAGCGAGTAGATATCCTGTTTTGATGGGTTTATAAATGTAGGGGTAGAGTATAGAAATTAAGGGTTTGTATCTGTAGTGAAGCTTTATAACTTCAAATTTTGATTTTAACCTTGGAAGGGTAACATCTGGAGCATTTTCTACCAAGTATCTGGTGATTGATCTGGGTGAGTAGGGTTTTAGGTGAGTTAAGTTATCATAAAAACCGGACCACAAAACTGGAGTTCGAATGACTAAAACCCCGCCGGGCTTTAAGACCCTACTAGCTTCTTTTAAAAAAACATAAACTTGCTTGGGGGTGAGGTGTTCGATGAGGTGAGAGCAGTGGATGCCATCTAGGGAATTGGCTTGATAAGGAATTTTAGTAGCCTGTCCTAGTTTTACTTTTAAGTTTTGAGAGTGGCAGTGTTTAACGGTGTTTTTATTGCTGTCAATGCCACTGATTCTCTTAGGATCAAGCTTGATAAACCGACCCTTGCCACAGCCAATGTCAATAATTTTATGGCAAGACTTAAAGTAAAAAAACGCCAACTTATCTTGATACTCGGCTTGGTAGTTTCTGGTGAGAATAGATTTAATCAGTTTTTTCATTTAAAGCTTTAACAAGTTGAAAACCAAACCAAGGAAAAACCGCTAGTTGAGCAATAACCACACTCCAAGCAGTACCGGTAATGCCGTAATTACTAGTCATAGGCCAAACCAGTAAAGCTAGTATGCTTAATTTAATTAATGCCTGAGTGGTAGATATTTTTGGTTTACCAATGGAGTCAAAGAAAGCGGAGGTAACCGAAATAAGAGGGCGAGTAACCCCGAAGATGATCAAGATGTTTAAAGCTGGAATCATAGGGAGCCATTTTTGACCAAAGATGTATAAAATAGCTGTGGGAGCAAGTAAGTACAAACAGAGTCCAAAGAGTGAGCTAAAGGCAAAGGTGATTAAAATTGATTTGACAACTCCCCTTCTTAGTCTCTCCATGCTTCCTTGAATTTTGCTATAGATAGGAAAAATAACTTGGTAAATAAGGCTGGCGCCCTGAGTAGTTGGTAGATTAGAGATCTTGTAAGCATTTTGGTAAAAACCGAGAGCTTCTGCGCCCATAATTTTACTAACCACAAAATCATCCCCTTGATCATTCAGATAAGAAGCTAGGGTGCCTAGAGTAACCCAACGACCGTATTTATATAGATCTTTAATCTTTTTTATACTAACTTTTGAAGTAGTTAATTTCACTAATAGGTAAGAAAGAATAGTTGCCACCAATGCCCCAGTTACAACCCCAAGAGGAAGAGCAATCATGGACTTCAATTTAATGGCAAAGTAAATTGTGGCTAGAGATTCACAGACTGAAGTTAAGAGCTGAAAAGTAAATTGTTTTTTATAGTTTAGTGTTTTTGTAAATAAAATTATGGCTGGATTAATAAAACCTCTAAAAAGCGGAGCTAGGGCAATGATTCTAATAGCTTGAGTCAAGTCATGTTGATAAAAACTTGTGATCAAAGGGGCGGCTAAAAAAAGAAGTATAAACAAGCATAGGCCTCGGATTAAGAAGATAAATTGAGCTGAGGAAAAATACTTATTAGGATTTTTTTTCGACTGAATCATGGCCTGATTCATACCTGGTTCTGTGGCCACTTCAAGTAAGCCATAAGGAATAACTACCATGCCAAATAATCCAAAATCCAAAGGAGAAAGAATTCGAGCTAGAATGATAAGTTTTAACAGCGAAAAAATTTTTATTCCCACCCTTAAACCTCCAAGCCAGAAGGCTCCTTTAAAACTTTTTTTTGCTAGACTCATGAGTCTATTTTACCTTTAATGCTACCTAAAATCATGGCTAGGTCTGTAGTTATTCGAATTATGGGAAGATAAATAAGGGCAAGAGGAGTTTTAATGTATTTAAACATAAAAATAGTGGTTGCTAGTATGTAAACTGGAAAGCCTATAGGAAGGATTAGAAATAAGAGGTAACGAAGATAGATTCGTTTGATTTTGTTCAAGTGTGGTTTATGTTTAGCTTTAATGTCTCCGTAGGTATAGTTCTTGATTTGATGAAAAAAAGTGAAGAGATTATTTGTCATTTGCCAATAAACAAGTGCTTTTGGCTCAACAAACATTTTAGTTTTAGTTTTTAAATTTTGAGCAAAAACTAGATCTTCACAGAACTCTAAGTTTTCTGGGTATTTACCGGCTTTATCAAAGGCAGTTTTTTTAAAGGCGACTGATCGAGAAGATGGCAAGTAGGTATCTTTGTTTAGTTTTTCAGGAATGGTAGCTAAGAATAAACTTATGCACTTTTGAAAAATATTGTCTGCTTTAACTAAGTAAAAACCAGCAACTGAATCTGATTTTGAGTTTTCAAGTGGTTTAGTAATTTTTTTCAACCAATCATTTTTAAGAGTACAGCCAGCGTCAGAGATTGCAACTACTTGATGTTTGGCTAGCTTCACTCCTTTGTTTCTACCCTGAGATCTATTGCAGTCATTATGTTTACTAATTTTAAGGTTGAGTTTTTTTTGATAGGGCTTGATCAAATTTACGGTTTTGTCTGTTGAGCCAGCATCGATAATAATAACTTCATCTGGTTTTTTGGTTTGAGTGATTAGCGAGTCTAGCAAATCTTTTATCGACCCTTCCTCGTTTAAAACAGTAGTAACAAAACTAACTTTCATGTTTATTTATGCCACCTTTCTTCCATAGATTTAGATATATATTAACTACTTTATCCCAAGTTTGATCTTTAGCAAAATTTTTAGCTTTTTGAAGTTGTTTTCTAACCTTCAGGGTCGGACCTTGAAGGTAGTTATTGATTTGACTGACCAGTTCGTTAGCAGAACCAGCAATCCACATGTGTTTTTTCCCTGGAAAAAGTTTTAAGTAGTCTTTTTTTAAGTTATTTTGATAAAGAGAAAAGACGGGTCTGCCTAAAGCCATGGATTCCATGATGGTGAGATAAGAAGAGGATAAAATAATAGTTGGTTGGCTTACAAATGGAGTTATGTCTTTAACTAAGCCAGTAACCTTGCCAATTTTTTCTGCTTGTTTTCTGTAAGCTCCATCACCTACAAAAGTAATTTTAAAATTGTGCTTTTCTTTTAGCGTTATTAGTGCTTTTAAATACTCGTCTAAGCCTAAATCTTTTTCCAAGCGGCCAATGAATGTTACTTGATTCTTATTGTTAATATCTCTAGCTGAGTGATTAATATTTTTCAGGCCAACGCCACCATAACTTACAAAGTCTGGTTTAGTGCTGTAGTGTTTTTTAATGTAGTCGCCAATGCAGATGTTCCCGCAAGATAATTTTTCTGATATTTTTCTAGCTAGTATATTTTTTCTTGGAATGGGAAAAATCCCCTCCCAACCATGAAAGGTGGTAAAAACTTTTTTTGTAGGAAAGATGAGTTTGAAGGGTAGATACCAAAAGAAAACATCGTGACAGTGAATGATGTCTGCATTTTTAATATATTTTTTTATTGTTAATAAATTTTTCCAAATTATAAATTTATTTTCAGAATAGGGGAGTCGTAAAATTTTTACTCCCCCTTTAATTTCAATCTCTGGTAATTTTTTTTCATGATTTTGGGTAATGACAGTAACTTGATGGTTTTTTTTTGATAATCTCTCAGCCACTTCCCTAGCGTGCTTCTCTACTCCACCCACATGTGGATAATACAATCTTGAGAAAAATATTATGTTCATTTT
>CAXBYZ010000026.1:0-10770 GCA_963980215.1 uncultured bacterium
ATTCTAGATATTAATTAGCAAGAGGTCAAGTTGGCTGGCTAGAGGCAAGACGGCTTGTCCGGTCTTGATAGTAAAATCAATATTTAATAAATCTTGGTGAAGTTTTAGTAAAGTTTCTAGTTTAAAGTTTTGGCTTTGTGATTTTAGCTTACCAATTTGCCAAGGGGCGCCTTTTAACTGACCTTCTTTGGTGGCTTGAATAAGCTGAGAAACTCTTCGGTGAAGCATGTAAAAAACTAGTTCAGCTGCATCTTTCTTGAGGCAGTCGTGGAGAAGTTTTAGAGTAACTTTGCCTGAGCCTGGCTTTAGTGAGTCTAGAACTTTAAAGACACTGGCTGGCAGCTTGAATTCTTTTATAGTGGCACCGGCAAACTTCTTTTTTACAGCTGGAGTGATGGCTTTTTTCTCCCATAAAACTATCTCTGAGTCTTTGTTGTGTAATACTAGCTCTATAAATTTATCCTTGGCTTTTGAGCGAGGCAATGTAAGCAAATTTTCTATAATGACTAGCTTAGTGTCACCAAATAGGGAGTTTGATTCTAGGCTTTGGGTTAGTTTGGTTTCGTCTAGTTTTTTTGCAGTGAATCTTATTTTTTCACCTTTAAATTCATCTATTTGCTCGTTAAAGACTTTTCGACTCAAGACAAAGTTGTCTCCATGAAAAATAGTGATCATGATTTTTTGTATATTTTAAATATTTTTTCGACGGAGTGAGAGTTGATGACTACCTTTCCTCTACCACTGTGGGGCAGTAGAGCACCCGAAAAATTTGAAGGGATGTGCATAAGCTCGTGGATGAGTATTCTCATCTTATCATCTTCTTTTAAGTGGTCAAACTTGTCTGAGATCACTTCGATGCAGTAGTGAGGTTCTAGCTTTAATGCCATTTGCCAAATTTTAGGGAAAGCCCAAATTCTAGCTCTAGCTCTAGCTCTTGAACCATGACTTCTAAAAGCGACAATTTTATCTATCTTGATGTTTGGTAGCTGTAACTTCTTTTGGATAGTTTGTAGTCGTTTTTGGATGTCTGGGGCTAGTTCAAATTCCATTTATTGTTATTGAGTGGGGAGTTGGCGGTAGCGTTTCTTGTTGGCAACTTTTAGTTCTAGAACGGCTTTTCTAAGATCGGCTTGAGCGATAGCAAAATCTCGACTCGAGAGTTTTTCTTTTAAGGCCTTTTCTGCCCTAGCTTTAGCTTTTTCCACCTTTTGAATGTCAATGTCATCGGCTCTAACTGCACTGTCTGCCATTATTGAAATTCTATCTAAATTGACATCGAGCAAACCACCTGAAACAGCTAGAATGGTGATACTTGGACCATTGAGAATATATAGCTCTCCGGGTTGAAGCTTGGTGAGTAAGCCAATGTGTCCAGGAAGAATACCAATCTGACCCTGGTAACCTGGGGCAAGAACAAGGTCTACATCGTCTTTAAAAACTGATTCTTCTTGAGTAATTACTTCTAAGGCTAATTTCTTTTGCATATTGCGCTTAAGGTTCCGAACTCGAACTTTCCAAGTTTCGGAACCCATTCTAACTTATTTTATTTTCTTGGCATTTGTCACCGCTTCATCGATGCTACCGATCATGTAGAAAGCTTGCTCTGGTAGTTGATCGTGCTTGCCTTCAAGAATTTCTTTAAAACCCTTGATGGTGTCTTCGACTTTGACGTATCTACCCTTAGCGCCGGTAAATTGTTCAGCGACAAAGAAAGGTTGAGTGAGGAATCTTTGAATTTTTCTGGCTCTTGAAACGGTCAGTTTATCTTCATCCGAGAGCTCATCAATACCCAAGATGGCAATGATGTCCTGAAGGTCCTTGTATCTTTGGAGAACCTTTTGAACACCTCTAGCTACTTGGTAGTGAGCTTCTCCAACTGTATCTGGAGAGAGTATTTTTGAGCTTGAGGTTAATGGATCAACAGCTGGGTACAAGGCTTGTTCTGCCAAAGCTCTTTCTAGGGCAATGGTTGAGTCTAGGTGAGCAAAGGTAGCCACTGGAGCTGGATCTGTGTAGTCGTCAGCTGGAACGTAAACAGCTTGGAAAGAAGTGATAGAACCTTTTTTGGTTGAAGTAATTCTTTCTTGTAAGGCGGCCATTTCAGAAGCTAGGGTTGGTTGGTAACCAACAGCCGATGGAATACGACCAAGTAGAGCCGAAACTTCTGAACCCGCTTGAGAAAATCTAAAGATGTTGTCGATAAACAAGAGAACGTCTTCACCTTTTTCGTCTCTGAAGAATTCAGCAAAAGTAAGAGCTGATAAAGCGACTCTTAATCTAGCACCTGGAGGTTCGTTCATTTGGCCAAAGACCATGACAGTGTTTTTCATCACTCCTGAATCTAGCATTTCCTTGTATAGGTCGTTACCTTCCCTAGTTCTCTCACCCACACCGGCAAAGACTGAGTGACCTGAGTGCTCTTCGGCTATGTTTCTGATTAACTCTTGGATAATAACAGTCTTACCTACTCCAGCCCCTCCAAAAGCGGCTACCTTACCACCTTTGGCAAAAGGACTAATTAAGTCAATAACTTTAATGCCTGTTTCTAGCATTTGAGGAGTTGATTCTAGGTCTGTGAATTTTGGTGGCTTTTTGTGAATTGGAGTGGGTTTAACTCCTTTAATGTCCCCCTTGTTATCGATAGCGTTACCAGTGACATTGAAAATTCTACCTAAAGCTTTGTTGGAAGCAGGGACTGCAATTGGTTTACCAGTATCTACAACCTCCATATCTCTTTTTAGACCATCTGTGCTGTCCATGGCAATACAGCGGACTTGGCTATTGCCTAAGTGTTGTTGAACTTCTAAGACAATTTTTTTACCGTCTTTATTTTTTAGTTCTAGAGCGTTGTAGAGTTCTGGTAAGTGGTCTTCAAAAACTACGTCGATAACCACTGAGATAATTTGAGAGATTTTTCCAATTTTTTTCATATAAATATGTCCCTTTATTCTAGTGCCATTCTAGCACCGACTACATCAAGTAGTTCATTAGTAATTTTTGTTTGTCTTAGTTGGTTATATTCAAGGCTTAAGTCTGAAACTATGTCTTGGGCGTTTTCGTTGGCGTTTTTCATGGCTACCATTCTGGCAGAGTGTTCACTGGCCAAAGATTCTAGTAAAACATGGTAGAGTTGAAGCTCGATGTATTCTGGAAGTAGGGTCTTAAAGATTTCGTTTGGAGAAGGTTCAAATAGGTAGTCCCCTTGGAACTCTTTTGTGGGAGGAGGTGAGTCGTCGCTAGTGGCTTCAGCTTCAATGACATCTGTTTGAATTGGTAAAAGTTGTTTAACTGCTAGTTCCTGAGAGATGGTCGAAAGAAACTTCATGTAGACGGTAAAAGACATCTGAATCTCTTTTTTCTTAAACCCATCGATAACCATGTTACTAACTGGAACAATGTCTTGAAAATGAGGCTTGTCCCCCATTTGAGGGTACTCGGCCATTAGGAGGTGATTTGATTTAATGACGTGTTCTTTGGCCTTTTTACCAATTGTGACAAAGTTTAACTTGGTCCTTGGGGGAAGGGAGTAATTGGCTTTTAGGTCTTTTAACCATCTTTCTAGGCCACGGAATAGATTACTGTTAAGACCACCGCACAGAGATTTATCTGTCGAGAGAAGAATAACCAAGATGTTGAAAGGTTCTTCTTCTGGCCAACCAACTCTTGGATCTTTTAATAAGAAGTGGTCTACATGGTCTTGAGCTACCTTAGCTAAAGAAGTGATAATGTCTGCCATTTTTTCTGAGTAAGGCCTTGACGACAAAGCCATCTGCTGGGCTTTTTTCATTTTTGAGGCCGAGACCATCTCCATAGCTTTGGTGATCTGGGCTATGTTTTTACTGGACTTAATTCTTCTTTTTATGATTCTAGTTGAACTCATTTATCTTCCTCTTTATCACGATTAAATTCTTTGTGACTATCGTTAAACCTTTGAGTGTATTTTTCTAGTTCTTTGATAGTGGAAGGTGATAAGATTTTTTCTTTAGTGATAGTGTTCTTTAGTTTTGGTCTAGTGGAAAAAATGTACTTGATGTACTCTTTTTGCCAATCTTTTAGTTTTTCTACAGGGACTTGATCGACATAGTTGTTGGTTACTGCCCAAATTAAAACGACTTGTTCTTCAATTGGAGCGGGCTCGTCCCAACCTTGTTT
This sequence comes from uncultured bacterium, assembly GCA_963980215.1. GTDB lineage: Bacteria > Patescibacteriota > Microgenomatia > UBA1400 > CG1-02-47-37 > CAXBYZ01. The sequence continues at coordinate 4,153 of CAXBYZ010000026.1, forward strand.
TAGTAGTTCGGTGATTCTAGTACCTCTTTCTAGTTGAGCTTTGGTAACTGGGTCTAGATCTGATGAAAACTGGGCAAAGGCGGCTAGTTCTCTAAATTGGGCTAGCTCCATTCTAAGTTTTCCGGCTACTTGACGCATGGCTTTGATTTGAGCATCGCCACCAACACGCGAGACGGATAAACCTGCATTGATAGCTGGCCTAATACCGGCGTTAAATAGGTCAGACTCTAAGTAGATCTGGCCGTCGGTAATTGAGATAACGTTGGTAGGAATGTAGGCAGAAAGATCTCCAGCTTGAGTTTCAATAATAGGTAAGGCAGTGATTGAGCCTCCGCCATTAGCCTTGTTTAGTTTAACTGATCTTTCAAGGAGTTTTGAGTGAAGATAAAAGACATCTCCAGGGTAAGCCTCTCTTCCAGCTGGTCTGCGTAAAAGCAAGGATAGTTCTCGGTAAGCCCAAGCGTGTTTGGAAAGGTCGTCGTAGATAACTAAAGCGTCTTGGCCTTTTGAGGCAAAGTGCTCAGCAATAGTGACTCCAGCGTAAGGAGCAAGGTACTGTAAAGCAGGAGCATCTGAAGCATTGGCAGCAACAACAATGGTGTGATCCATGGCTCCAAATTTTTGAAAAGTTTCGACCAACTGAGCGGTAAAAGCAGCTTTTTGACCAATAACCACGTAGACACAAATTAATTTTTTGCCTTTTTGGTTGATGACTGTGGTGGTAGCGATGGCTGATTTACCGGTACTTCTGTCACCAATAATTAGCTCTCTTTGCCCCCGACCAACTGGGATCATGGCATCAATAGCAGTGATTCCGGTTTGAACCGGTTGGCTAACTTTTTCTCTGGTAATAACTCCGGGAGCAATTTTTTCAATTGGCTCGTTGGTCTTGGTTTTTGGAGTTGGTTGGCCGTCTATAGGATTCCCTAGAGGACCAATAACACGACCAATTAACTCTTCACCGACTGGAACATCTAGAATTTTTCCAGTAGTAGAGACTTGATCACCTTCTTTTAGGTGATTGCTGTCACCTAAAATGATTGCTCCGACGGTGTGTTTATCAAGGTTTAGAACTAAACCATAAGTTTTATTAGGAAATTCAAGAATTTCTGACATCATGGCGTCAGCTAAACCACTGATAGTCACCACCCCATCACCGATGGTGATGATTTGACCAATGCTTTTTTTTTGCAGAGTAGGGGCAAATTGGTCTATTTTTTTAGAAATGGCTTTTTGAATATCATTCATAGATTACTTGGTCTTTTAAACCTTCAAGTTTTTTATTTACAGTGGCATCTATAGTTTGGCCGGCTAGAGTAATTCTAAAGCCGGCAATAATAGACCTATCAAGTTGTTCTTTAATTCTAATTGGTCTTTTAAAATTTTTAGTTAATGAATTTTTAATTTGTTTAACTTGAGTTTCTGATAACTTGATTGGAGTAAAAACTGTAGCTAGATTTGGATCGACGCGAAACCAGCTTTGCTTGACCAGCTCTTCGGCTATTTCCGGTAAGAGATCGACAGCTTTTTGGTCCTCAAGATATGTCAAAAAACCTTTGACTATTGAGTTAACTTGAACTTTTGCCCTCATTTAATTGTTTTTAATTGTTTAATTTCTAGATCAATAATTTTCTTTTGTTCTTTGGCAGTGAGACTCCCCTTTAGAACCTTTGAAGTAGCTTTAATAACAAGGTCGGTAATTTTACCGGTGATTTTCCTTTCCTGCTCATTTAATTTTTCAGTGAGCATGGCAAGTTTCTTATCCACTTCTTGTTCAGCTTCTTCTCTGGCTTCATCTAAGATATTTTTAGAGGTTTTATTGGCCTCTTTTTTAGCTCTTTCGACTATTTTGACAGCTTCTTTCTCAGCTTCTTCTATCGCCTGTTTCTTGATTTCTTCAATCTTGGCCTTTTCTTTGAGATTGTCCTCAGCAGCTTTAATTGAGTCTTCAATTTTTTTATTTCGCTGATTAACAATAGTGATAATCGGCTTGTAAAGAAACTTCTTTAGAAAAAAAACTAAGATACCAAAGTTAATTATCTGAAATAGTAATTGATACCATTGAATAGACATTTTCTATATTTATACAAATTTTAGAATTAATGCGACTACCAATGAGTAGATGGCGATAGCTTCTGCGAAAGCTACTCCCAAGATCATGACAGTTTGAACTTTGGCGGCTGCTTCTGGATTGCGACCAATGGCCTCTAGGGCTTTGGATACAATTAAACCAATAGCTACTGCTGGGGCTAAGCCTCCAAAAGCAATTGTTAAACCGACAATAACGTCATTGCTAGCCTGTACGGCTTGGACTGGATCTGACATAGTTATTCTCCTTTATTTAATTAATAATTAATGATGTGAAGTAGTAGCGATATTGATAAAGACTAAAGTTAGAGTTGAAAAAACCAAGGCTTGAATAAAACCAACAAATAGCTCTAAACCAACAAAGGGAAGAGGGGCAAGAATTGGTAGCAAGAAAGCAATAACCGCTAGGAGAACTTCTCCGGCAAAGATGTTACCAAATAATCTAAAAGCAAATGACATTATTTTGGCAAACTCGCTGACAAGCTCGAGAAAGCCAACAAAGAAGTTAATGGGATTAGTCAAGTTAATGAACTTAGTAAAGTATTTTAAGCCTAAGGATTTATAGCCAAAGTACTGGATAGAGATAACAGCAAAGAGGGCAATACCTAAAGTGATGTTCAAGTCTGCTGTGCCACCCCTTAGAAAAGGAATGTAACCGTGGCTACTAATGTAGCCTATGGTCTCAAAACCGGGGAGAAGTCCGGCCCAACTAGCAAACATAACAAAGAGAAAGATGGTCCCAAAAACTGGAAAGAAAATCCCCGCTTGGTGCGGGGCTATGGTTTGGGCAAATTCATAAAGGGTTTCAATAATAGTCTGTAAAAAGAGGTTGAAGTTTCTTTTCTTTTTGTTTTTATAGGTCTTTGAGAACTTGTAGGCAACTAAGCTTAAAAAAATGGTGACAAGAAGGCTGACTAGCATGGAGTTGGTAAATTGATACTCTCCTAGTGAAAATATTGGTTGGGCTGAGATAGATATATGTAATTCTTTCATAGTGATTAATTACCCTTAAAAAGGGTAAGTGGTCATATTTAAACGTATCTTGAGTGATTTTTCAAGGACCAAAAATGAGTACTTTATGGATTCAATGTTTCTTCAAGTTTAAACCCAAGCTGTTTTTCCATAGATTCGATTAAAGATATGGCTCGGTCTCTAGAATCTGGCCAAGCAGAAAATCGGTAGTGTCTAAGAATTTTTATGAGTAGCTGTGTGTATTTATTTTCCAGAGGATACTTGTGTTTAAATTCATCATTTTTTCTGGTGATTTGAGCTGAAAAGGCTAGTGAACTATTATTTTTACTAGACTCGTTGATCTCTTTAATTAATTGAACTTTGGTAAGTTTATCTAGTCTTTCGTCTCTGAGTCGGGTTAACTCATTAAAGTGTGAGGTTAAAATTCTGCCAACTCCAGCAATAATACTATCGTGAACAACTGGTGATGGCTCCCCCATTGACCCTAGGTAAGTGGAACGAGAGAAAACTATTTTTTTAAGACCTTTTAAGATGATACAAGCTTCATCACCAATTGAATTTTGAAAAATTAACCCTAGCAGTGAGTCAATAATCCTAGTTCTGGTTTTGTAGCTGTCGATATTAAATCTATTTATTTCTTCATCAGTGGCCCAAAAAATTAGCTGATTGATTATCTCTGTGCGTTTGTCTTTTCCGGTTTTTGTTTTTATGTTTTGATTGATAAAGTCTTCAACTCGATCTTCGATTTGCTTGGGAACAATTACATCTGGTTGCTTTTTATTTCTAGCTTTTACAAGTTTAACCCTGTGTTTTAAAAAGCTAGTAACATCTTTTTCTCCAAAAACATTTGCCATGAATTCGTATCTTGGAGTCCAGTCTTTTCTGAAAGTAAGGTAGATGATAGGGTCAAACCTTAACCAAAGATAAGCTAGAAAAATGAAAGGGTACTTGAAAGGGTTCATGAACTTATTATATCTTGATTCTTCTAAGTCTTAAAGCATTTAGAATAACAGAGAGAGAAGAAAATGCCATAGCTCCGGAAGCAAAGATAGGGTTGATAGCAAGGCCAATTGGTTTTAGAAACCCGGCGGCTATAGGAATAAGTAGAGCGTTGTAGCCAAAGGCCCAGAATAAGTTTTGCTTGATGTTTCTCATAGTTTCTTTGGATAAGTTAATTGTTTTTGCTATCAACTCAATTTGGCCGTTTAGTAGGGTGATGTCCCCAGCTTCGATAGCGACATCGGTGCCGGTGGCCATAGTAATACCAACACTAGCTTGAGCTAGAGCCGGAGCGTCGTTGACGCCGTCTCCAACCATAGCCACTAGGCCGTATTGATCTTTTAATTTTTTAACTTCTAAGACTTTGTCTTGAGGGAGGACATTGGCTAAGACTTGGTCAATACCAAGTCGATCGGCGATGTTTTGAGCAGTGGCTTGATTATCACCAGATATCATAATCACTTTTAAGCCTTGATCTTTGAGATCTTTGATCACCTGACTAGCACTTTCTTTGGGCGAGTCTTCTAAAGCTAAGGCGCCGATGGTTTGACCATCGACACTAAGATAGGCTTCGGTTTGACCTTTAATAAGAAGGGATTTTGCTTTAATTAGTTTTTGATTACCTAGCAAGATTTTTTGATGATTAATTTCTCCACTAACCCCCTTACCTTCAATATCTTTAAAGTTAGAAACAGAGAGGAGTTTTTGATTTTTAATTTTGGCTTTTTTAAGAATAGCTTCGGCAATAGGATGCTGGGAACCTTGCTCTAAACTAGCGGCAAGTTGAAGAATTTTGTTTGTGGGCCACAAAGTTTTGTTTGTTGAGATAATTTCGGTGACTTTAAAGTCCCCTTGTGTAAGGGTGCCAGTTTTATCAAAGACAATGGCTTTTAGACTGCCGGTAATTTGGAGTTTTTCAGCATTCTTGATTAAGATACCATTTTTGGCCCCAATGCCAGTACCAACCATAATGGAGATGGGAGTAGCTAAGCCTAAGGCACAAGGGCAAGAGACTATTAATATAGTAATGGCAATAACTAAGCTAGAACTAAAAGCTAAGCCTAAAACAAAGTACCAAACTAGAAAGGCGAGAAAAGAGATAAGGATGACCGAAGGGACAAAAATACCAGAAACTTTGTCTGCTAACTTTTGAATCGGAGCTTTGGAACCCTGAGCTTCTTCGACTAACTTAACTATTTGGGCTAACATAGTTTGGTCACCGACTCCGGTAGCTTTTATGATAAGTAAGCCCTGTTTGTTGATAGTGCTACCAATAACTTTATCCCCGGCTTGTTTTTTGACTGGTTTTGATTCGCCGGTGACTAGAGCCTCGTCTATGTATGACTGACCCTTGATAACCATGGCATCAACCGGAACTTTGGCACCGGGCTTAACTACAAGAGTGTCTCCTTTTTTAACCTCGGAAAGATCGACTTTGATCTCTTGACCATTTCTTAGAACAATGGCTTTTTTGACTTGAAGATTTAGAAGCTTTTTAATAGCTTCGCTGGCTTTGCCTTTAGCAAGAGATTCTAAGTAACGACCAAGCAAGATTAGGGTGATGATGGCGCCGGCGGTTTCGAAGTAGACTGGTTGAGGGCCGGAGAAAAACTTAGGGAAGTAAGTAACTACCGTCGAGTATAAGAAGGCGGCTCCGGTACCAATGGCAATTAGGGTATCCATGTTGGCGGTGAATGTTTTTAGACCCTTTAGGGTACTGATAAAAAATTCTTTACCAGAGTAAGCTAAAATTACGGCGGTTAAGACAAAGGCGGTTTGATTATTAATCAGTTCTAGCATAGAACCGAGGATAATTACCAAAGTAAGAAAGCCACTGATAAATGTTTTTTGTTTTAGAGTTTTTAAGGGAGAGTGATCCATGGTGGAGTGAGGGTTAGAGTTTTTGGTGGGAAAGATAATTTGGTAGCTACCAATAGAACTAACTGCTTTTTTTACCATCTGCCAGTCGATGTTTTTTTCGTCGTAGTCGATAGTGGCTTTTTCGGTGGTGTAGGTGACTGTAGCTTTGTTTACGCCAGCTACCTTACTTAAAGCTTTGGTTATATTCTCTGAACAACCGGCACAGTGCATGCCGGTAATTTGAAATGTTTGTTTCATTTATTGTTTAATTACGTTGGCGGTAAAGCTACTTTCTAGTCTATCAAAGTTTATGTTGTCTGTCTTAATAAAGATTGTTCTGGTGAGTTCACCTAGATCACTATCGTCTTTATGGATAGATGGGACAAAGTCGACATCTATGATGGTTGAAGTGTAAGCTGGAAGCTTTAAGTCTCTAGGTTGAGGCTTTGTGCATTCACAAGAACCAGTAACTCTAGTTAGATTTAGCTCTTGGCTAGTGTGGTTGGTGAGAGTGTACTCTAGGGTGGCCCCGGTGGCATAATCTACATCCCCTAGCTCCTGCATATCTGGGGTGAGGGTGACTTCTTGGTGAGCTTCACGCCAAGCATTAAGACCGCCGGTCAAGTTTTTGACGTTGGTGTAACCAGCATCAACCAAAACTTGACTAGCGGTTTGACTCATGTTGCCAGAACGGCAGTA
>CAXBYZ010000027.1:0-9503 GCA_963980215.1 uncultured bacterium
TAGGGGGAGCAAAATAGGATATTACTCGAACTGTGAGCGGAATCGAGTGGTGCCAAAGATACCCCTATTATTATTTTTTTCTGAATAGATGTATTGATTGTCATCATCTGGTGAGTTGATAAACTTTTGATATTTTCGGATACTCTTTTTATTCAAATCACCAAGGATTGTTATTAAACTGCGAGAGTCAATAATGCTTTTTGTTTTAGGGTTTAAGTATTTTTGATAGCTTGAGTAGAGATAGTCTTCTGGTTTTATAGCTAGATTAGCTTTAACAGGGTTTAGGTGAATGTATTTGGAGAGATAAAGAAAATACTCACCTTCTTGAACAAGAACAGAGTGAAAGCGATTCTGAAAGATTGGTCCTAGATGTTTGTGTTTCCTGTTAAAGTAGATAGCGTGGGAGGTTTGAAGAGATTGGATGATGGTGCCTAGCTTATCTTTTTCTCCAGTTTTTATTTGGAGGTGATAATGGTTGGGGAGTAGACAGTAGGTGTATATTTTCCAGTCGTATTTCTCTAAGGTTTTTTTAATCTTGTTTAGAAATTTAAGATAACCTTCTTTGTCTTTGTATATTAGTTGGTTGTTAGCTCCTCGATTGTAGATGTGGTAGTATTGATTTGGGCGAGCCAAACGGGCAGTTCTTGGCATATGTTTATCTACTACTTTAGTATATATTAGATTGATATGTCAAGCTATGTTAGGACCGTCCCTAATAAGTAGTAATGAAACAAATCCTTTATTGGTTACCTCGAATAGTAATTTTAGTTTTTGCTCTCTTGGTTTTTGTTTTTGCCTTGCTGTCTGGTGTTGCAGATCATGGTGGCGGGTTAAAGGGGATACTCATGAATAGCCCAAATGTAATTCCTTGGCTCATTTTATTAGGAATAGTTTATATCGCTTGGAAATGGGAAAAAGTCGGTGGTTGGATGTTAATAGTGACTTCTATCATATTTACAGTTTTTTTTAATGCCTGGGAACATACTGGAATTTTCCTAATCTTAATTCTCCCGATTTTATTTATAGGGATTTTGTTTTTAATCAGTAGTAAACTAAATAAACATCAAAAAAATTAAAAAGTTAGAAATTGGTTTACCTCCTTGTTCGTAAATTCTGGATACTCCAGCTCACTTGCCCAGTCAGTTCTTCGAAAAACATACCAACGTTCGAGCCAAGTAGGATATTACTCGAACTGTGATTGAGCTTGAGTGGTGGCGAATTTTTCTATATTCATTAAAATGGAGTTGACAACTCCAAAATACCATGTAAAATGGAGTTATGTATCCTAGAAAGATTGTTTTGCCAACCAAACAGAGCTTTTTTTTATTTGGACCCAGAGGAGTGGGTAAAAGCACCTTAATAAGGTCTAGATTTCCAGAGGCTAAATATATTGATTTGTTGGATTCACGTATTTATCAAAAACTGCTGACGGATCCGGGTATGTTGGAAGAAATGATTCCACCAGATTGGCAAGAAGGAATAATTTTGGACGAAGTCCAACGAGTGCCGGAACTACTAAATGAAGTACATCGATTGATAGAGAATAAACATTGGCGCTTTATATTAACAGGTAGTAGTGCAAGGAAATTGAGAAGGCAAGGAGTAAATTTGTTGGCAGGGAGAGCAAGGACATACCGTTTGCATTCATTGACTGCTAAAGAGTTGGGTAATAAGTTTGAGCTGGAGATAGCTTTGAAGTATGGAATGTTGCCAACGGTTCATAATTTACAAACAGCGCAAGAACGAGAACGCTACCTGTATGCATATGTTGAAACTTATTTGCAAGAAGAAATTATGCAGGAGGGTTTGACAAGAAATTTGGCTAATTTCGCGAGATTTTTGCAGATTGCGAGTATGTCTGTTGGGGGAGTGTTGAATGTATCGGCGGTAGCGCGTGAAAGCATGGTAGAGAGAAAAGTGGTGGAAAATTATTTTGGAATATTGGAAGACTTGATGTTGGGGGTGCGAGTTCCGGTTTTTAGGAAAAGAGCAAAGAGAGAATTGATTGCAAAGAGCAAATTTTATCTATTTGATACAGGAGTGTACCAAACCTTGAAGCCAAAAGGAGTGCTTGATACGGAGAGTGAGGTGAGTGGAGCGGGGCTAGAGAACTTGTTTTTACAAAATTTACTAGCCGAGGTTGCCAATAGCGTAAAACCATTTAAGGTCCGATATTACCGGACGGTCGGGGGCAGTGAAGTGGATTTTGTGGTGTATGGAGATCAAGGTTTGTGGGCCTTTGAGATAAAAAATGGACGAAAATTTCGGCGAGAGTGGTTGCGAGGGTTAAAGCGTTTTGGGCAAGATTATCCAGAAGCAAAGCGATATGTGCTTTATACAGGAAAAGAACATTTGTATATTGGCAAAATTGAAGTGGTGCCAATTGAGGAGTTTTTGAGAGGGAAACTTGCTGATGTGTTGGGAGTGAAGAGGTAAGTCCGTCCCTAAATAGTCCGTCCCTAAATAGTGCTAGGACCGGTCCCTAATTCTCAACAACTCATTTGTTTGAGAATTGAAATTTTGGTATACTTATGTTTAGAAGCCTATAGGAAATGTGTTGAGCTTAATAACTTTTAATGTAGTTTAAGCAAAGTCTGTAGACGTAATAAATAAAAGTTAGTTATCCTTTTTGGATTTAAGATTGGAGTGATGGGTAATGTCGTCAAGGGCATTGAATAAAATAATGTTGATTGGTAATGTGGGTCAAGAACCCAGATTGAGTGTAAACAAGCTTGGAACTACAGTGTGCAGTTTTTCTTTAGCTACCAATAGAGAGTGGACGGTTAAGAGGACTGGTCAAAACAAAGAGTCTACTCAATGGCACGAGATAGTGACTTTTGCTAAATTGGCAGAGATTTGTGGGCAAATATTGACCAAAGGAACAAGGGTGTATGTGTCTGGCAGGATACAGACTCTAGGGTTTGAGAATGAAAAAGGAGAAAGATTTAGTAGGGTAGAAATTGTAGCAAATGAAGTTGAAGCTTTTGAAAAAAGAAAGAAGGAGGTTTATGGTAGATGAGAAGAAATTTAAGCGAGGCGATGTGGTGATAAAGCATGGGCAGGCGTTTAAGATTATTGGAGCAAGCAATGGAGTGATTAAGTATAGGCCTTATTTTAAAAAGACCAAAAATAATGGTTTAGTAGGTTCAATTCCAGTTGAAAGTATTGAGGGAAACTATATTAGAAAACCAGTATCTAAGACTAGGCAATATCAGTTAATTAAAGAGATTTTATATACACCAGGTAAGATCAAGCCGAGCATTCTTGCCAAGATAAAAGCTGATTTGGGAAAGAATGATTTTGAAAAAGCACTAAGTGCGATAAAGAAGTTGTGGTGGGAGAAAAAAGATAAAGCTAGGACGATGACTAAAAGTAAAGATGGGGTGCTAAAAAGAGTCAGGCGAAAAGTAGTTGAAGAAATTGCGGTAGCAAGAAAGATAAGTATAGAGCAAGCCAGAGAGATGTTGAAGCGAGCTTTGAGGAAAGGATGGGAAGATGCTAAATAATAAATTATCTACTAAAAGCGCTGAGTTGATTTTAGAGGCAGCCTTAGAAAAGGGGATTAAAGTCAAGATCATTTCCAGAAGGTTGAATTTAATGAAACTAACTAACAACGGCAAATCAGTTTTTATTAAAGGAACCTCAATGCCTGTTAATGCTCAACCGTCTTGTTTTATTGCTAATAACAAGTTTTTAACTAAACTGATTTTAAGGTCTGAAAAGATCTCTGTTCCTAAAAGTTGGTTGGTTAGAACTCCAAAGGAAGCAAAAAGGCAAGTGTTAAAGAAAAATTTATTTCCTTGTGTGTTAAAGCCAGCCAAAGGAGCACACGGAAACAAGGTTTTTGCTAAGATTGAGTCTTTTGAAGAGTTTTGTGAGTTGCTGCCTTTAATTTTTACCAGAAAAGGCAAAAAAGATGTTTTGATTGAAGAATTTATTGATGGAAAAGACTATCGGTTTTTGGTAGTAGGAAATAAAGTGTCGGCAGTAATGGAGAGAGTGCCAGCCTGCGTGATTGGAAATGGAAAGTTAACGATTAGACAGTTAATTAGTCAATTTAATAAACAACCAATGGTAGGGAAAAAGTATGAAAAACCGATGTGTAAGATTAAGCTGAATGGCGAGGTAAAAAGAACTTTAAAAAAACAAGGCAGAAAACTTACATATGTGCCATGGAATGGAGAAAGAGTGGGTTTGAGACAAAATGCTAATATTAGCACAGGAGGGATTGGTAAAGATGCGACCAATGAAGTTAATAAAGATTTAAAAGATTTGGCGGTGAGGGCGGCGGAGGCTATTGGAATGTCAATAACTGGGGTGGATATTCTTTATGATGCGTTATCAGATAGGGCGTATGTAGTTGAACTAAATGACTGCCCAGGCATTGATATTCATCACTATCCAGTGATTGGGAAACCTCGTGATGTGGCTAGCGATGTAATTGATTTATTGTTTAGAGAAGGGATAGGTTAAGTTAGTAGTAGATCCTCATAAAATTCACTTAGTTTACGGTTTGTTTTTCAAGTCAAAAAGAACTTACAATATTTTGATTGAAGACTTAATTAGTGTAAAGCTTTCAACAAGCTTGTTTTTTGCAACGATGCGATTTGAAATTCAAGGTTATGAACAAAACCCAGCCCCAATTAGGTATTTGAGTAAACAAGAGGCAATTAAAGCACATCGATTGATTACTGGCTTAATTACTTGTAAAAGAAATAATATCAATTTAAAAAAGATGAGTTTTGAGGAGATTAATGAAAAGGTTTATCAGATCGGCAAGCACTAAGATGTAAAAGAGTGGGCGTTTTTCTATTAATAAGCAGGTGACTAGTTAAGGGTGTAAAAAAATCAGGGGCTCAAAAAGAGCCCCTGAATAAATTCCCTATTTACCTTTGGCTTTAACAGTAATCTTTTTGGGTTTGGCTTCTGATTTTTTAGGTAAGGTTAAGGTTAAAACGCCGTTTTCTACTTCAGCCTGAGCTTGCTCTGCTTTTATTGGGCAAGGAACACTGGTAGTGTAAATATATTTTGATTCTCTGGCTTGTTTGTAAACCACCTTTTTTCTTTTTTTTGTTTCATCAGTTTCTTGGTATTCTGCCTTAATAGTAACAGTACCACCTTCAACAGAAACGTCTATATTGTCTTCTGGTACACCGGCTACATTGGCTTCAACGATAACGTTATTATCTGTTTCATAAACTGATAACCCCTGATGAGAATCCATTGACCAATCTTCATCTTCAAAAAAACTTGGCCATTGGGAAAATAATTGGGGAGTAATGGGACTCCATTTAACTAAAGTCATTTGTTCTCACCTCCTTTGTTTGTTCTGGCACTCAGTATTAGTGAGTGCTAAATATAGTTTAGTAAAAATTAGTTTTTTTGTCAAGCTGTGAATTTTATATATCTATTAAGGGTTGGTTGGATGCTTGTCGAATGGTGTAGTTCTTAATTTACTTATAGTTCGTGTTAACTCATGACAAGGGAGCAAAGTATACATATGTGACGCGATTGATGGGATGATTATGACTCGATTACTCTTGACAAAATCGGGTCAATTTGGTAAAATTTGGTTATGTTTGAGCCAAAATATTGGATAAGTGAAGTGTTGTCAGAACTATTAACTAAGATTGCGGTTTTGAGGGAGAAGATTTCTTCGGCAAAGGTATTACCAAAAAGAGAAGTATTTTTAACTAGAAAAGCTAGAGCTAGAATGATTCATTCTTCAACGGCAATTGAAGGAAACCCTTTAAATTTGAGGGATGTGGAGGCAGTGATGGCTGGGAAGGTGGTGACGGGAACGACTAAAAAAGATATTTTGGAAGTGGTAAATTATCAAGAGGTGTTGGAGTTTATTGATAAAGTGAAGAATAAAAAAAGATTTTCTTGGGAGGAGGGTATTTTAGGGATCCATAAAATAACCACTAAGGATATTTTAGGGGGGAAGGAGTGTGGAAAGTATAGAAAGGAATTGGTTTATATTATTGAACGGCCGAGTAATAAAATTATTTATACCGCCCCGAAAGCAGAAGTAGCAATTAAGATGATGAAGGATTTTTCGGAATGGTTAAAACGGGTAGAGTTGAGCAATATTTCTCCGGTAGTGATGGCAGCGATTGGCCATCATCAATTAGTAACAATACATCCTTTTGTTGACGGAAATGGGAGAACCGCTCGAGCTTTGGCGACTTTAATCCTTTATAGGCGAAATTATGATGTTAAAAAATTATTTGCCCTGGAGGATTATTATAATCTTGATAGACAAAGATATTATCAAGAGATTGAAAAGGTTAGAAAGAAAAAAGATTTAACGGGATGGATCGAGTATTTTGCTCAGGGTTTTTTGGTGGAACTAGAACAGGTGTGGGAACAAATTGAAAATTTTACTGTAGAAGTTAAAACTGGTAAGGAAGTAGTTTATTTATCAAAAAGACAAAGGCAGATTTTAGATTTTATAGCAGTTAATGGAAAGATATATAGATCTGATGTGGTGGATATTTCGAGTGTAAGTGCAAAAACTGCCTATAGGGAGCTAGAGTGGTTAAGAAGGGAAGAGTTTATTTTGCGAAGAAGGAGGGGTCCGGCTACATATTATCAATTGGCTCGATAGGTAAAGATTTGGATTTGGGTAGCTCTTGGCATATGTAAATCTATGTTGGGACTGTCCCTGTAAGGTTGATGGGCTTGGTGATGCCGACTCGGTTGACAAAGTAGCGGTCGTGAGAAACCAGTAGAAGCGTGCCCTTGAAGTTGCTTAGGGAATTTTCGATGACTTCTTTGGTTTCGATATCTAAGTGGTTGGTGGGCTCGTCTAGGATTAAAAAGTCGTAGTCGTTGTAGGCAAAGATGGAGAAGGCAAACCTAGCTCTTTGGCCAGGACTGAGGTTTTTGACCTTCTTTTTTAAGTCTTCATCTTTAAAGAGAAACTTTTTTAGGTTACCAAAGGCTTTGCCGAATGGACAGTGGGTGTCCTCAAGGTATTGTTCAAGTAAGCTGTTTTCGTAGTTTAGGGCAGTTTGCTTTTGAGCAAAGTAACCAATTTTCATTCGCTCTCCTAACTTAATGTCTCCGCTGGTTGGTTTTTCTTCTTTTAGAATAAGTTTTAAGATGGTGGTCTTGCCGGTGCCGTTTGGTCCGTAGAGCCAGACTTTTTCTCCACCATAGATAGAGAAAGAAAGGTCTCTGAAGACAGTTGATTGGTCATATTTCTTGGTAACAGCATTAAGTTTGAGCATGACTTTTAAGTGAGTGATGTCGGTTTTGAAGTTGACGCTTGAGATTTTATCTTTAGCGTACTCTGTCTTTTCGTTTTCACCTTCGGTTTCTCTAACAATTCTTTTTTTGGCTGATCTAATGGCTTTACCTCGAGCTTTTCCGTCTGATTTTTTTCTGGCGTTGGCTAGAAGTCTTTCTAGGCTAGCTTTTTTCTTGAGAAAGACTTTGTACTCGTTGCCTTGCTTTTCGATAAGATCTAACTTGGCTTGCTGGTAGTCGTCGTAGTTGCCAACAAACCTTAGCATTTGTTGTTTTTCTATCTCCCAGATTTCATCGACGACGTTGTTTAGAAACTGTCTGTCGTGAGAAATTAGGGCAACGGTGATGTCTAGTTTTTTGATGTAGTTTTCAAACCACTGGATACCTTCGATGTCCAAGTGATTGGTGGGTTCGTCGATTAGGAGTGTAGTAGGCTCTCCCAAGAGAATCTCTATCATTTTTAGTTTCATTTGCTGACCTTCGCTTAAGGTAGAGATTTTTTGGTTTGGGTTGTAGTTATTAAATCCTAATCTACTAACCAGTTCATCAATACGGTAGGACTCCCAGTCGTGATCGAGGAAAGTGAGGAGGTATTTTTCAACGGTGGTGTTGGGGAAGTTAAATTCTTGAGGAATGTAGCCGATGATTTCTTGATTGGTTTGCATGTTGCCGTGATCTGACTCCTCTAGGCCAACGATGATTTTAAAGAGAGTGGTTTTACCACAACCGTTGGCTCCGACGAGACCGATTTTTTTACCATTGCCCAACTTGAAGCTAATGTCATTAAAGACAGAGCCAGAGGTGAAACTTTTTTCTAACTTGGTGGCGACGATCATAGTAGGGGGTATTTTAACACTAAAAAGTTGCTTATTTATGTTGAGTGAGTTGCTGGTAAGATATATGAATGAAGAATAATAGAGCAGTTAAGAAAACGATAGAAACAGCTTATGCGAGGATGGCACAAGCTCCGGTTTGTGGTTGTGGTAACCAAAAAGCTCAAAGACAGTCTGGGGAAATGGGGTATTCCGAGAAGGAGATGGATCAAGTACCTGCCGGTTCTAATATGGGTTTGGGGTGTGGTAATCCGGTGGCGATTGCCTCGTTGAAACCGGGAGAAGTGGTTTTGGATTTGGGTTCAGGGGCAGGATTTGATGTTTTTTTGGCAGCAAGAAAGGTGGGTAAAACTGGAAAAGTAATTGGGGTGGATATGACTGACGAAATGTTGGTAAAAGCAAAAGATAATGCTAGCAAGGGTGGGTTTTCTAACACTGAGTTTAGAAAAGGGGATATTGAGGACTTGCCGGTTTCTGACAATGAAGTCGATGTGGTGATCTCTAACTGTGTGATCAACTTGGCCCCAGATAAGAAAAAGGTTTTTAGGGAAATTTTTAGAGTGTTAAAGCCCGGTGGTCGAGTAATGGTTTCGGATGTGGTGTTGACAAAACCTTTGCCTAAAAAAATTAAAAATGACGAAGAATTACTTAGTGGTTGTGTGAGTGGAGCAATACTAAAAGATGATTATTTGGAGTTATTGAGGAAAGTGGGGTTTTCTGGGATTGAAATTTATAAAGAAAATGAAGGATTTTTAAAGAATTTTACAGTTAGCATGACTTACTTAGCCAGGAAAGCTAAATAGGGGTGACTATTGCTATTTTTATAGATAAAACATATACTTCGGGTTGTTAGTAAGACTAGGAGAAATATATGAGTAACTTTAATTTTAGTGATAGATCAAGGGGTGGAAGAGATTCCTCTCGAGGAGGTTTTGGTGGAGGGGATCGAAGAAGAACTGAGATGCACGATGCAGTTTGTGATGAGTGCGGTAATGACTGTAAAGTTCCTTTTAGGCCAAGTGGAGATAAACCAATATACTGCAGTAATTGTTTTGAAGGAAAAGCCACTAGAGATAGAGACAGATCACCTCGAGGAGGTGGAAGACGAGACTTTGGAAGAGATAGAGACAACAGAAGACCTTCGTCTGGTGCTAGTGTTGATGCTAAGAGCATTGAGAAGTTAACTCAGAACATTGAAGTTTTAAACAAAAAACTAAACACAATCATTGAGTTAATGTCTTCTAAAAAAGGTGTTACTGCTGTTGAGTCTAAACCCAAGAAAGAAAAGAAGGCGAAAAAACCAGCTAAGCCTAAGAAAGAAAAGAAGGCTGATCCGGTAGAGATCTTGATAGAAGAGAAAAAAGAAGAGTAAAATAAAGCCATGAATGGTTTGTTTGAGTTAATATTACTTGCATT
>CAXBYZ010000028.1:0-8956 GCA_963980215.1 uncultured bacterium
CATGTCTTTTGCAGCTATCCCTTGGCAGGTATTGATACTGATAAGTTCGATAATTACTTCCTTGAGTGTCACTATTAATAAATTTCAATCTCATCGAGGATCGGCCTTGCAAGTGTTGGGAAGTAAATATATTGGATCATTAAGTTGGATGATATTTTGGTGGGGAGTGCTTTCAAGACAGGTGCCGAGTAACTGGTGGATGTTTTATTTGTATGGATTTTTGGTCGCTGGAAACCTAATTATTTACACAAAGGCTCAAAGAATTAATATGTCGTTTACCGCCTTGGCTGACCCGGCGGGCCAAATTGCCGGAGTGTTATTAGCGGCGGGGATACTTAATGAGTGGAAGTTATTTTTGGGATTATCCGGGTTAAAAATGACCTTAGCTCTATTGTTAATGCCTCTAATGTTTTGGTTGTTTTATGATTATCGATCAATTAAGTCAAAAAAATGGTTAAAATTAATTCTTCTTTCTCTTACAACCTCTGCAATTTTTAAAGTAATTGTAAAAACTTTTGTTGATAGTTCCCAAGCGGTTGAGGTGTTAATGTTTCAGTATGCCGGATCATTAACTGCCTGTTTGCTGGGATTAGCTATAAAAAATCAGTTTAAATTGATAAAAAGGAAGTTTGTATTCAGGGGAGTAGCGCATGGATTTATCGGAAGTTCTGGAATATTAATGTTATATACGGCGATTAAATTTTCGACAGTTTCTCAAACAACTTTATTAAGGACGCCATTAATGCTTGCTTTGCAAATTTTTGCTGGATTAGTTTTATTTAAAGAAAAAAATGAGATGACTTTAAAGAAGTGGTTGGGAGTGGTGGTGGCCTTTGGAATAGCCTTGATAGTGGTTACGGCTAAGTATTAATCAGAGTGGTTGGACTACATGAGTCAATAGTTTTTGGTTATAATTAACCTGCAGGGAGAGTCCTTGCAGGTATATGCCAGCAAAAAATGCTTTGAAGTATTATAAAAAGGATAGTTTTTACCATATTTATAATCGAGGAGTGGCTAAGAGTAAAATTTTTCTTGATGAGCAAGACTATAAAGTGTTTCTTTCATATCTTAAGGTATATTTAGAACCGATTAGCCTGCAGGGAGAGTCCTTGCAGGTAGCTCCATCGAAAATGTTGAAAAATTACTCTGAAGAAGTGGATTTGATTTCATATTGCTTGATGCCAAATCACTTTCATCTATTGGTTTATCAGAGTGAAAAATTTTCAATTAATTATTTTATGAGGTCACTGGCAACTAAATATTCAATGTTTTTTAACAAAAAATATGAAAGAGTGGGTTGTGTTTTTCAGGGGGTCTATAAAGGAGTGAGGGTAGATTCTGAAGAACAATTAGTATATTTGTCAAAATATATTCACCGGAACCCAGTTGAAATTTTACCTGCAGGGAGAGTCCTTGTAGGGTTTAAATACTCTAGTTATCCAAATTATTTGGGATTGATAAATCAAATTTGGGTAAAACCGAAAGCTGTTTTGAGTTATTTTACTCGAGAAAATAAGATTATCTCGTATCAAAATTTTGTTGAAGAAGTTGGGGAAAACTATAAGGCTGTGAATAAATTTTTGATAGATCAAGAGCCTGCAGGGAGAGTCCTTGCAGGGTGAGGATTGACAAGGAGAGTGAATTAATCTTAAGATTTAGGTATATGAAAAAACTTACAAGCTTTCTTTTAGGATTGTTATTAATTAGTTCTTGTTTGGCACCAAGTGTTAGGGCTGATGAAGATGGAGATGATTCGCCTTTGATGGTACCAATTCGTGGAAAAATCCAAGAGAAGAGGCAAGAAAAAATGGAGTCGATGGATGCTAAGAGAATGGAGATTAAAGAAAGAGTTGAGAGCAAAGTTCAAGAGATGAGCCAAAGGAAAG
This sequence comes from uncultured bacterium, assembly GCA_963980215.1. Classification (GTDB taxonomy): domain Bacteria; phylum Patescibacteriota; class Microgenomatia; order UBA1400; family CG1-02-47-37; genus CAXBYZ01. Next base: position 1,887 of record CAXBYZ010000028.1, read on the forward strand.
AAGTCTTTAAAGAGAGATTGATGGGAATTAAAGATGAGAAAAAAAAAGAGATTGCCGAGAGGGTTGATTATCGAATGACGACTTTAAATAAGAGGGTGACCACCCTTTTAGGCCAAGCTTTGGACAGACTAACGGCAATTACGGAAAAACTAGCCAGTCAAACAGATGTAACTAAAGCTAATGAAGCTATAACTGTAGCCCAAGTAGCGGTGAATGAACAGGCAGTAAAAGAGTATGTGATTGAGTTTACTGATGATGATGGCTTAAAAGTGGGGGCAACCACCGCCAAAGAAACTTTAAAGGCTGACCTTAAAGTAGTCCGTGACTTGGTAGGAGTAGCTAGACAGGCAGTAAAAGATGCTTTATCGGCTGCACAATTAGTAGAAAATAATTAAGGAGATATATGAAAAAGATAATATCGCTATTTTTTGTTTTACTGTTTGGGGTGATGCTAAGTGGTTGCTTGCCAAACGACAACGATGACAAGATGGACAAGCCTGATACTTTAGATGGTGAGATGGCAAAAGAAGTATCTGATGATGATTCTTTGATGATGATTGAAGAAGAGTTAGATGATACTGACTTAGTTGAGTTTGAAGCTGAGCTTGATGCTTTAGACGAAGAAATTAATCAACTTTGATTAGTTTTTTTTCTTTTAATAAAGGGGTAATTGTTTTGGTAATTTTATTGGTTGAGAAGTTGTGATCGGTGTTAAGGTAAACGTTAATGATCATGTTTAGTGATTGAGTGGGGGTGTGAGTTTGGGGTTGTTTGTCTTTAATGATAGGTAAGTGAATTTTCTTGAAACCTTTGTTGAAGGAAAAATCAATACAGATGTCTTCTGGTTTTATTTTTAATATTTTACTTAGGCTGTCAGAAAGTTCTTGACCTAACTTCATGTTGTGAAGCCTATCTTTGGTGTGGTTGATGGGTCTTTGGTAGGTAAAGATAGGTTTATAGAATTTCCAGCGAGAAACTCTTTTGATTAATTTATATGTTTTTGGGTTACAACCGAGAAGGTAGCTCACAGCAGTATCGTCTGTTTTATGGAAGAAAGATTTTTTTAGCTCCCCTTCTTGATAAGCAAAGTATAAAGCTCTAGTGATCATGGCAGCTGGACTTAAGTTTTCGTGACTGTAGACATATTGGTAAACTTGATCTCTGCAGTTCTCCCAAGATTTGATAGCTGGCATGTACCTACCGTCTAAGACAAGTTTCTTGTCTTGATATAAATAAGATTTGACGATAATGGTAGGATCGTAGTATTTGGAAGCATCAATTAACCCCATGCTTTGACCAAATCTTAGGGTGTTATCTAGGTTATCAAGATCGATGGTGCCGTTGATAAGATCGCTGATTGGTGGCTTGGTGCCCTCGATGTAGCTAATGATAGTTTCCAAGTTGCCGCCTTGCTTTTTGATAACTTTATTGACCTTGGTGTTGATGATCATATCTCTGGAAAACTGCTCGTGAGTTTGCCCAGTAATGGCCATCTGGAAAGGCTCTGAAAGGTGAGAAAATGGAGGTGAGCCGATGTCGTGGAGAGTGGCGGCTAGAAGTAAATTTTTTCTGAATGGTTTGAATTCTTTTTTCTCGCAAAGAAGCTTGGCTAAAAATCTGACCCCTCGACTGTGTTCGGCTCGGGAGGCACAAACACCGGTAGTTTGAACCCAAGGAGGCACAGCTGAGAGCGAGATTCTATTGAGACGGGCAAATTGAGGTGTTTGATAAATCTTGAGATCATTTTTGGTGATGGTGGTTACTCCGTAAAGCCTATCCCAATGAATTAAGTTTGTCATATCAATCTTATTTTACACTAATTTATTTTTATGTGTTGATAGATTTCTCCGTCTTTGAAACCTTGCTTGGTGTAGTATTCTTTGGTGCCAATAGCTGAAATGACAGCCATGTTTGTATATTTTTCTTTTTTGGTGATATTTTTTGCTTGGTTAATTAGGTTAGTGCCTAAACCAAGGTGTTGGGTTTTGGCTTTGTCACCTAAGTTTAGAGATTGACCGTAGACGTGGATTTCTCTGATAATTGAAGATTTTTTGAGTTCTTTGATAGGTGGTGATTGGCTTGGTAGAGATAGTCTTAAGAAAGCGACTATCTTGTTTTCTGGAGTAATGTATTCGATAAATTTCTCGGTACTGCTTGATGTTTTGTAGCTGGTAACTTTTTGTTTTAAGGTAGATGGATCTAGGTGAAGTTGGCGAATTTCTCTTGATCTAATTTCTTTTATTTTTTTATTGGCTTTCTTTTCGATGATTTGTCTTAAATTAGAAGTTTTGCTACCGGCTACAATATCTTTTGATGAAAAATCTCTAATCATTCTACTAACTCGACAGTAGCAAGGAATGCTGGGCATGATGCTAGTGAGAATTGTTATTAGCTCTTGATTGGTGTTTGGTTTCCAAAGTTTTTGGTTATAGAAATCCATTAATTTAGCTGTTTTTAATAAGGCAGTGGGGTAGATTTTTAGCTCATCTGGTCTGAAGCTATTATTTGAGAATAGTTTTTTAAAGTCTTTAATATCTTTAGTGACAGAAGAGCCATAAAGGTTGGCCATCCAGTGAGCTTGAATTTTAAAACCAAAGAGTCTTAGTAATTTGAAGGCGGTTTTGGTGGCTTTAAGAGTATGACCTCTTTGATTTAATTTTAAGATTTTATCGTCTAAACTTTGAACGCCTATTTGAACCTTGGTGCAACCTAGTTTTCTAAAGTTGATTAATTCTTGTTTGGTGATGAAGTCTGGCCTGGTTTCTAGACTCAAACCAACACAACGAGTTTTGGCAGTTTCATTTATTTTTTGGGATTCTTTTAATTGAGCCCAAGTAGCTTTGGTAGTATCTGGTTGACAAGGATTATCCTTGTCAGTGGTGATGAAGTCGTTTAAGGCCTGAAAACATCGATTGATAAACCAGATTTTATAACTTTGAGGATAGACAGACCAAGTGCCACCCAAAACAATTAACTCAACTTTGCTGGTAGGGTGACCGTTGGCATAGTAAGCATTTAACCTGGCAGTAACTTGATGATAAGGGTCAAAGTGATGGTGACTGGCCCGTTGAGCTCCGGGTTCGCTAGAGAGATAGCTTTTGGGCATTTTAAGATCATTGGGGCAAAAAATACATTTACCGGGACAAGGATAGGGTTTGGTAAGTAGAGTAACTGGAACAACCCCGGAAAGAGTTCTAATCGGTTTCAAGACAATTTTTTTGATTAGAAGGTCTTGATCTTTTGTGGAAAAGTGTCTGATACCAGCGATGATTTCTGACTTAGAAAAACTGCCAGATTTTGATTTAGGATATTTTTTTATCAATTGGTGATAGGTTTTTTGACTAAAATCTTTTGAAGCTTTTAAATCGATGATTAGTTTTGAGAGTTGGTTTTGGTATTTTAATGGATTAAAATTGTATTTATTCATATGGATCAGAAAACTATCAGGAAGTTAAATCAGTTAAATAATGATTTTTATCTAAAGACTCAGGAGTATTTTAACACTTCTAGACAATATAACTGGTCTGGGTGGGAGAAATTGCTCCCCCACCTGCCTGCCGGCAAGGCAGACCTGCAGGGTTGGACCCTGCAGGTTCTTGATATTGGGTGTGGGAATGGTCGGTTTGGGGAGTGGTTAGAAAAAAATGGTATAAAAATTGATTATGTGGGGATTGATAATAATCAATATTTGTTAGATGAAGCTAGAAAAAAAATGCCAAAGGCAAAGTTAATTAAGCAAGATGTTCTAAAACCAATTAAGTTAACTCATAAATTTGATTTGGTAGTTTTGTTTGGAGTGTTGCATCATGTTCCGGGAAAAAATACTAGACTTCAATTACTTAAAGTATTAAAAAAACTGTTAAAACCATGGGGTTTATTGGTGTTTACCAATTGGCACTTTAACAAAATGAAGCGGTTTAATGCTTACAAGCTATCTTCAAGTATAGTTGGCATAAATAATAAAGATTTAGAAGCTGGCGATAATATACTAGATTGGAAAAAAGGTGTAAATGCTTACCGCTACTGTAATCTAATGCCCAAGAGTGAAGTTGATGAGATAAAAAATAAACTGGGACTAGAGTTGGTGGATGAGTACTTGGCCGATGCCAAGAGTGGACAGGGAAATAGGTATGTAGTGCTTAGTTATAGACACCCTGGCGATGTTCAATTTTATGAATTTTAATCAAATTTTTCTTCTTGTCTAATCCGTAAAGGATGCGGTATGGCCAAATTCTCAATGAATAGAAACCCTGCCATTCCCCTTTTAGCTTTTTCCCTACAAAAGGATTAGATTTTAAAAGAGAAATTTTATTGATTAGTTGAATTTGCTTGTTACTTGGAAAACGTATAAGTGATTTTTGTGCCTGACGAGAATAGCCAATTTTCATTGATTTAAACACTATTTTGTTAATTTGTTGAGTAGATCTTTTTCTGTTAAATAATCTCCCTTTTTAAACTCAGCTTCACTTTGCTGTAACTCTTTAACTAATCTCTTATTACTCATAATGTCTAGAGTCTCTCTCCAGGATTCAAGTTCATCTGCACTAATCATAACAGCTTTAATTTTACCGTTTAGGGTAATGGTGAAGTTTTTTAGTTTAGTGTTAACCTCGTCCAGCATGGTGTAGAAATTCTTTCGGGCTTCACTAGCCGGCAAGGTGGTTGATAAAGTAGTCATATGGTTATATAGTACTGAATTTGGTACTACTTGTCAAGAAAAATTTGATTATTTTCGCTTTGTAGCCGGTTTCTTCCAAGACTTTTCTTAAAACTCCTTGTTTAACGGTTTCGTTTTGATCTAAGTATCTACCTGGCAAAGCCCATTTTCCCGGCTCACTCCAACCCAATCCCCTTTTTACTAATAATATCTTGCCATCTTTAATTAGTAAGCCGTCAACCACCACATGACGAAGATTAGCCTCATCCTGTCCTGGTTTTATACTTTATTGTGCAAGTGATCATTTATTTTTTGGATAAATTTCATCGAAAGTATTTGGTAAAGAGTGAATGAAATTACCTGAATCTCCTTTCATTAACCAATCAATTTCTTGTAGTTTATAATTTGGAACTCGAAAATCTGTTAATCTTTTTATGTCTCCTGATTCCATTTCAAACTTTAGAGAGTCTAAATTCTCGTTAATATGTTTAATATTTTCGGATTTAACAAGAGGGTGTATGTTTCTCGAAGTCATCCAATTAAGGATAATTTGATTTTGAGTTTTGTTGTATTTTTTTGATAACTCAACTAATAATGGCCAATTTCTAGTGGCTGTTCTATTTCTTCTTAAGGGTTGGTATGGAACATTAATAATATTATTCTCAAATCCGTAGTCAAGAATTCCTAACTCTTCAGCATCCCTCACATCAAAACTGTAACAAAGCTCGTGAGAAAACAATTTGTCTTTAAATATTCCATGATATTTTTTAAGATTTGGAAGGTCAAAATTAGTAACACTGGTATATCTAGCTTTTCCTTTGCTAATATATTTTTGAACTAATTCTACTAAATTATTAAAACCATATTTATCAAATGCGGTTAAGGGAAATTCAATAGAATCAATATAATCTGTTTCAAAAACCTCTAAACAAAGTTGAAATTCTTTCTCTACATCTTTAATTGTTTCTAGTCGGTAATCATAAATTACCTGAATTAACAATACTTCATCTCTTTTCACTCCCGATTTACCTAAAGCTTGTTTAATTAATTGAGCAGATTGACCTTGTGAATTCCAAAAATTTATTTCGGTTAAGTTCATTCCCTTTTTAAATTGATAAGCCAAGGCATCTATTTGTTTTGTGTCATTGTTTTCTGGGTCTTTCTCAGCATAGCCACCAAAACCCCAAGCCCCTATTCCAATTTTTGATAAGTTATGCTTGTTGATCATAAATTTTTATAAATAATTATACCTTTTGGTGATTTTGGTGTGAAGGAAGAGGGTCGCGGGAAAGAGAAGCATGATAAAACCGAGATAGTAGAAAATATAAGTTGGCTTGGGTTGAAAGTAGAAGTTAACGGCAATCAAGATGATACTGATCATTCTCCCTGTTGATAGTATTAATTCTCTAGTGACAAAGCCTGTTTCTATATCCTTGGTGGTATCGATAAACATTGAAGTGGTGAGATTCCAAAAAAGTGGGGCGCAAAATTGAATAACTCCAGTAATAATTAGCCACCAAGATATTTTAGTTAAGGCTTGAGGAAATAAAAATGTGGCTAAAGCCATAGTAATAGTTAGTGGGTAAAGAAAAATTATTCTTTTTTGGAGTTTATCTGTGAGTTTGCCTAAAGTTAGATTGGCAATAATACTCATTAGAGATAAATATGACATGTAGACTCCAAAATATAAAGGAGATTGAATAAAAAATAAACTAAAAATTGGAATAACAGTAACAATCAATGGCTCCCAAAGAGATTGTAGTATGATAAAAACTAAAGTTGGTTTTACTTCTTTGAAAGAGATTTTGTACTTAACTTCAAAGTTGTATTGACGATTAGATTGTAAAAAACTGATGATGAAAAAACAGGTAGATAAGATCCAGATATATAGATAGTTAAAGTTGGCAATAAAGCCGGCCAGCATGGGAGCAACTAAACTAACCATTGGGGCAAGACTAAAGAAAATGGCTGAACTGAGTCCAGTTCTATGCTTTGGAGTGAGTTTAAAGTGAGATATATTGTAGATTACGTAAAAGAAGACAATTGTGGAGCCAACAACTAGGTTTGAGAGATAGTATTGCTGGATAGTTTTGATGTTGGCAATCAATAAAATACTGATCATTGAAATAATGAGTGATAGTTGCCAGCTTTTTCTGGAGTAAATCTTTCTTAAGAGTAAATTTACGGTAATAGCAGATAGAAAATACAAGACATCTCCAATAATCATTTGTTTCTGAAGTATGCCTTGATGGTGGTAATGAGGTATTAAAACCGAGCCACTAAATGACTTGAACCATACATAAGAAGTATAGAAAATTATCAGATTAAAAAATCTTTTGCGCCTTTGATTAAAGGTTGATGGTTTTAGTTTGGTTAACAATTTCATTGGTAATATTATTAATTTTTATATTTT
>CAXBYZ010000029.1:0-8667 GCA_963980215.1 uncultured bacterium
CTATAAGTAACCCCAGCTACCACCAACAAAACTGCTAACAATCCTATTAAAATATGCTTCTTATTCATTATTTTCATAATTTATTCTAAAAAGTAAAGCTTGTCTAAAGGGAAGTGATAGGCCTGCCCAACTTATCACCCCCCTCTAGAAAAGCCTTAGAGATGGCCCCTAGGCCTTGACAAAATCCTATTTCATTGTAAATTTATTTTAGTAAGTTTTTTACGAGTAAAGAACTTATTAATAAGGGCATTATTATTCGAGTACCCCACTGCGATAATAATGCTCTTTTTATTACCTCGAAATATATCAAAGAATATACTCTATGTCAATCCTATAACTTTTTTCACCTCGTTTTTATCATAACCCTATATATTTAACTATCACTTTACTCCCTCAACAAAATACCTCAATATCCCCCTCTATTCAAACTATGTGGATAACTCTCCTACTTCAACCTCACACCGCTTCAAACAGCTCTATATCTATGTTCTCTCTCTACCCTATCAGCCAAAAACATCTTCATCAAAGACTGATACGGTACATCTCTTTTATTAGCCATCTGCTTAATGCTCTCAAGTAAAAACTTTGGTAACCTCAAGGAAATCGACTGACTAGAGGGTTTTAAATTTGCAAAAATAGGGTTTCTAATTGACTTTGACATATCAAAATACTCAGTTGCGTCATGGGTTACCCAAAATTCTCTCTCTTGGTCTTCAGTTTTAAACTTAGGAATCCTCTTTATTTTTTTATTTTTTACCATACTCTCTCCTTTCTTTTTTACTTTGATCTCTTGCCGAGATCACTCTGATTTTTCTATTTCTAATCATAAAGATAATAGTTAACTTTCGACCTCTATTGCTATGCCCAAAGATACCATATCTTTTTTCTGTTTCAGAATGTTTTTCATCTTTAAAAAAAATAATTGGTTCATTAAAAAATGATTCCTCACACTCTTTAACAGACACAAAATGCTTAATTAAATTTTTATCAATATTCCCTTGAGTCCAATCAAATCCCTCTATTAAATTCAATAAGTTATTGATCTTCATCTCAGGCATTGTATATGATCATAATATACAAATCTCACTTTGTCAACTCTCTTACCGCCTCAACCACCGTTTTCACCTTTTCGGGACTCAAAATTCTCGAGTAACCAAGCTTTAAAGCCTCTTTTTGGCGTTTTTCTCCAAAAGACACCCTCCTCACCTCTCCAAGTAACCCCACTTCTCCAAAAACAGCCAACTTTTGATCCACCGGCTTATTTTTAAAGCTACTTGCAATCGCCATACAAACCCCGAGATCAGCCGCCGGCTCATTTAGCTTCAATCCCCCGGCCACATTTACATACACATCCATATTCCCTAAGGGCAATCGACACCTTTTAGACAAAACCGCAGTTAATAGTTGCAATCTCTGTGGATTAATCCCATTTCCAATTCTTCGAGGCACCGCTAATTGCGAAGGGTTCACCAAAGCCTGCACTTCCACCAAAACCGGCCTAGTCCCCTCCATCACTGCCGTCACCACACTTCCAGGGACTTTACTTTGCCGTTCTTCCAAAAACAAATCACTAGGGTTACTCACTTCCATCAAACCTTTGTCACTCATCAAAAAAACACCCACTTCATCCACACTTCCAAATCTATTTTTATTTGCCCTTAAAATCCTAAAAACGTGTTTTTTATCCCCCTCCAAGTACAAAACCGTATCCACCAAGTGCTCAAGCACTTTTGGCCCAGCAATCGATCCTTGCTTAGTTACATGCCCTACTAATATTACTGATATATTAAGCTCTTTAGCCATTTTGAGTAATCTATGTGAACACTCTCTTACCTGTCCTACACTCCCCGCCATTCCCGTCAAATCCTCGGTATTCATGGTTTGAACACTATCCACAATCACCAAACCCGGCTTCTTTCCCATTCCGGCCACACTGGCAATCACCTCATCCACATCCGTCTCCGCAAGAAAGGATAAAGACACTCCGGGAGTGTGATCCAACCTCTCAATCCTCAACTTTATCTGTTCAGGAGATTCTTCCCCACAAACATAAATCACTGTTTTGTTAAGGTCCGTTCTTGAAGGTACTCCTTTAAGGCCGGACCTTTGAGGGCTCGAGTCCGTACTCGGACCCGAAAATGTTAAAGATAGTTGCGTCAACAAAGTACTCTTTCCAATCCCCGGCTCTCCAGCTAACAAAACCACGCTTCCAGGCACCATTCCTCCCCCCAAAACTCTATCTAGCTCCCCAATGCCTGTAGTCACTCTAGAAACATCTCTACTCTTCACTTGAGATAGTTTAACCGGGGCTACTCCACCACTCTTCTTACTTTTCCCCAATCCACTCACAGTTTTCTTAGCTAACATTGTCTCTACTAAAGTGTTCCAGTCATTACAGCCTTCACACTGACCAGACCACTTCAAGGCCTCATAGCCACACTTTTGGCAAATAAATCTAGTTACTTGTTTACTCATCCCCCTATTCTACCACGCCCCAAAAAAACAGAAGGAACAGTAGGAACGGTTCCTACTGTTTTACCCAAGAAAATCCAAATAATTATCCCTATTTATCACCTCAAAACTCGCCTCCTTGTAAGTCAAAAGCCAATCTTTGGGTGGTTTTACTTTTTTATCTCCCCACTTAAACTCAAAACCAAGTAATTTTCCACCCCTCTCTTCAACCCAATCAACCTCTTGCCCCTCCCAAGTTCTCCAAAAGTAATTATTGGCATAAATCTTCTTATACTCCTGAGTTTTCAATCTCTCACTCACCAAAAAATTCTCCCACAACCCACCCACATCATCCCTAGTATCAAGATCATTAAAATTCCCAATCACTGCATTACGAATACCATTATCCAAAAAATAATACTTACTTTTTCTACTAATCTCTTTTCTCAAATTTCGACTATAACCTCTTAAATTATACAAAATAAAAGATTTTTCTAGTAAGTCCAAATACCTTTCAACTGTTTTTCTATCCAAGCTTAGTTGAGAACCCAACTCTGTCAAAGAAACTTCATTCCCCACTTGAAAGGCAATTAACTTTAATAAATCAAAAAGCTTTTTTGCTCCCTTTACTCTTTCAATCGCCAAAATATCTTTCAATAAATACGATCTAGCTATCTCCTCAAGAATATTTCTTTTTTTTGCAACCATCTTATTCATCAACACCTCTGGATAAGTTCCATAAATTAAATGTTTGTTCAAATCATTTGATAAATCAAAATTGCTTTTTCTCTTCTTCAACTCAAACACAGACACCGGAAACAAAGTCTTAGTCCATTTTCTCCCCACCAATGGTTCTCCTAATTTATTAGCCAAATCAAACGAAGCTGACCCTGTAGCTATTACTTTTATATTAGGTACTTGGTCCACAATAATCTTCAATCCCATGCCAATATTGGGCACTAGTTGAGCTTCATCAATCACTATCAATTCATTGTCAGCCACATAGTCAAATATTCTTCCAAAATTTTGGCTGGAAAGAACGTCTTGTACCAAAATATCCTCACCATTATCAAACCGATATTTTAACTTAGTTCTCGAGATAAATTGATTTAACAAAGTCGTCTTTCCCACCCGACGTGGACCATAAATCACTATCACCTTATTAGCTTCAATAATCTCTTCCAACTTGTCATAAACTCTTGGTATTAACATATTTTATTCTAGCATATTCCCCGTAATATGTCAATTTCAAGGATTTATACTCCCCGAAATAGGATAATTCACTCACACTCCCCGCTTTTTCTAAACCCCGCTTCAATCGCCTCTTCCTCACTACAAAACCACTTCTCTCCCCGATCAAGATCGATAATCACACTCTTGTACTGCGTACACTCCGGCAAATGATAAATCTTCCAACTCCTATCCGCATCAATATTCCCTTTAATCACACAATCTTTACTCTCCGGCTCTACCTGACTACAATCCATCCCAAACACTCCCCGCTTACTATTTTTCGCCTCATGATAAACCGCCGTCATCTCTTCTCGATGACTATTCTTCTTATAATCCGTCCTAGCCCAACCCTCCTCAAGCATCACCTTGTTTACCAAGGTGTCCCCTACATACACCAAAGCTTGAATTCTGCCATAAGTTTCCCCGGTTTTCTCGGTTAACACTACTCGCTTACCATCAATCAGATCAGTTAGCTTCGCCTTAGCCTCTTCACTCCCACAATCTCCCAACTCCGGCGTATCTATCCCCAATAGTCTTACTTTTCTCTCATTTTTCATTCGAAAAGTATCCCCATCAATCACCTCAATTACCTTAGTTGCCTCCCAATAGCTCTTCCCAAAAACCACATTAGCAATCACCGACACCCCCAACACCACCATCATCGCCCATTTCTTTACTTTCATTACCTTAAATCTACCACCTTTTCTCTCCCCTCGTCAAAAAAAACAGTAGGAACGGTTCCTACTGTTTTTACCTAGCTACCTCAATCAACTTAACTTCACTAGCCGTTATCTTGGTTCCATAAAATTTTCCCTGCCACTTCCCACCCACTTCATCTACAACCATCACCGTCACTTTATCTTTATTTTTATACTTCTTTCCCCACCCCTTAACAAACACTTCATCCAAAATCACTTGAGCTTCTTTGGTCGAATCAGCAAAAACAACCAAACCCTTATCTTCTCCTTGTAAATGCTCTCCATAACCCAAATGTTGCAACACTCTTTTATCTCTATATGACAATTGTTGTTTATCTTTTCCTAACAATCTCACCCAAAAAGATTTCTCATGTTTCAATATTCCCCCGGCATAAACCAAAGCACCCATCAACTCTCCCGCATCAATTCCCAAATAAAAACCACCTTGACTAGCAGTCTTCTCTCGTTGCTCTTGACCAATTACCACTTGGCTTGCATAACGGTAATAAACTTCAGGTATTCTATTGGGGAATTTATCAACTGCCACTGTCTGTAGTTCTCCTCCAACAATCATCTTCTCTTGCCAGCTACCAATCAAATCACCTACCCCCTGGTGCTCAACCGAGTCTGGAAAAAAAGCCTCAACTTTTTGATCACTGATTCTAAATAAACTCATCGGAACCGACGCCTGTAATCTGTGATTGACCAAAGCAGCACTCACCCACCTAGCTGGAGTTTCATTGCTAATCACTCCAGCCTCATTAATCATTTGAGTGTAAGCATACGCCCTCACCCAAGCATCAAGCCCAAGATTTTCCTCGTCCCTAAACTGATCAATATTACCTAAGATTGCACTCACAAGTTCGTCTTGCCATTCACCTTCCCCTACATAATCTCTCCAATACTTCTCCGCCACTCCTCTACTCCTCGCCCAACAAAGATCCACCGTCACTGTCTCCGCAGTTTCTTCTGGCAATCCATGTATCTCCACCAAATCTTTCTGATATTTTTTTAGTAATTTATTAATCTTCCGATCAATCCCTTTTCCACCATCTTCCGCTACCAACTTCAAATACTCTTCGTTCTGATAAAATCCAAATTTAGCCCCTTCTCCACCGCACTTAGAACTTCCTTTTTCTTCTCCAACATTACTAATCTTACCTTCTGGATCATGATGACTTGTTACTTCAAACATCCTTGCCCTTAAAATTAGATCATTCAACTCCTCTCGATCAGGTCTAGGATAACCTGCCACACTTTTAATCGAATCAATCGCTGGTAATTCTTTATTTTTTAATCCACTTCCAATATTTTTCACATCTCTAGCGTCAGCACATCTCCCAGTTACCACTACCCAGAGTTGTTCAGTCTTTTCTTTAAACCAATCAATCGCCTCTTGATTTTTCTCCCACAAACCACCCAACTGCCCAATCACTTCCATTTGTAGCCTTGGCACTTCACTAAAATTAGGTTTCAATTTTTCACCCATATAAACAAAAAAAGCCCTCACGAGCTTTTCAAAAATTTAATATTTATTATTTATTAATTTTAAATTCAAACGAATACATTGGTAAACCAAAAGCCAGCCGGCTCACCGTTTCACGTAGGCCCTCACCCAAAACCCTCATCATCATTTTCTGATACTCCCCCACTTGTGACTTCTTTATTTCCGGAAACAAACCGGATTTAAGTAACTCCACCGCCTGTTTATTATGCATAAACTCGACCACTTGAGGATGATACACAAACACACTCGTCTTGCCATCAGTCGGTCTCACCATCGGCACCATTGTTTTGTCACTTACTTTCCCCGGCACCAATACCGAAATTACCGCCCCCTCTTTGTGCTCACCCATTAACACTCTAAAATCAATCAACTTCTTTTCCTCTCGAGTCCCATTCCACATCATATTAAAATAAGCTCTTAAAATTCCCTGAATCACCTTGACACTCATCCCATAAGCCGGAGCATTTAATAACACTAACTTCAAGTGCCCACAACCAATATTATCGGTTTTAAACAAGTGGCTCATCAAAGAAGTCTGTAAGTTTGCTGGAGGATTTTTCACAAACTTCAACACTGCCTGAATATTCTTAAATTTTCTCTTGATCACCGGATCATCATTTAAACTCTTTCTTAAATTCTCCAAAGCATGCTCGTCGGTATGATGATAAAACGATCCCAATCTTTTTACCCTCCACCTAAACACTTTTCTAATTTCAAACGGATCCAAATGTCTTTGAGCCATCTTCCCTACTGAAATTATCGCCTCAGCCAACAAAGCCGTATCTCCCCCTGGACTTGCAATAATATGCCCCACTTCTCTGCCATCCACACAAGAATCATTTAACTCTCCCAACAAATCTTTAGCTGCAACCCATTTAACGTTATTTTCAATATTTAAATACTCTTCCACCTGTTTTTGGGAATAAATATTACTCGGCTTTAAATACTTCACCTTATTCATAATCCCTACCCCCTCATCGACTCAAAGTACTCTTTCAACTCCTTCTCCACCTTCTTCCAATCCCCTTTTTCTTCCCGAATCGCCTTAAACACCAACTCAAAATCAATCAATAAAGTGTCGTCATTCACAATCATTCTTTGTTTACTCATAAAATACTCATTTCTTTCCAGCTTGCCAAGTTATTGCCAAAGCTGCAATTAAAAACAAAACCGTAAAAATTAATAATATATTGTTAGACATAATTATTTCTTACCAACAATTTTATAGGTAAAAATACTAGCAATCAAAGCCATCAAACTCCCAAAAAAATAAACTTGTTTTAAGCCTTCAATCATTACTTGATCACTCATATTTTTCCCCTTTCACCCATTTTAACAGCTAAGCTCCAAAAGACCAAGGCTATCCCTAAACCAATCACAATCAAACTCCAATTATTCTCAATGGATCTGGAAAATAAAGGAGTCACTACCACTGAAGCAAAAAAAATTTGGGCAATATCTTTATATATTCCAGACAATACTCTCAAACAAGAGTTTTTCATATCTTTATTTATACCCCACCGGCTTTTTCATCAAAGCTAAGCTCAAGCTCATTCTTCTTAGTTTAGAGTCAACGCTCTCTACAAAACAAGTAATTTCTTGTCCTGCTTCAAAGGTTTTATCAGCTGGAATTTTACTAATGTGAATCAAGCCATCTACTCCAGGAGACAAGTTCACAAAAGCTCCAAAAGCAGCTAATTTGGTAATTTTACCTTTAACTTTGCTTCCTTCAGGATACTCTTTTGCCATCTTCTCCCATGGATCATCAAACAATTGTTTGACAGATAAATTCAACCTAGCGCTCTTCTCGTCTACCCCTATCACTTTCACCTTAATGTTGTCTCCAGTTTTAAAATGAACTCCAGGATTCTCTACTTTCTCCCAAGAAATCTCACTAATGTGAACCAATCCTTCAAGAAACATCCCTTCACTAACTTTTTCTTGATTTTTTTTGTCTTTCTTCAAAGAAACATTAGCTCTCACAAAAACTCCAAAAGGCATAATTCCAGACACTACTCCTTCAAGAGTGTCTCCTGCCTTCACAGTCTTTAGGGCCTCAGATTGTTGAGCTAAAGATTCTTGCTCACTAACTGCTTTTTCAGAAAAGATCAATCGGTTTTTCTCTCGATCAACCTCAATCACTTTCACTTCAAAACTCTTGTTCTGCAAATCATTTAACTTACCCAAGTACTCTCTTCCAAATTGACTACTAGGCACAAACCCTCGCACTCCTTGGACTCGAACAATAATTCCACCCTTATTTACTTCTAATCCCTTAACTTTCAAGGCTTTCTTGGACTTAAACAACTCATCAAAAAACTCCCAGCGTTTATTCATCACTGTTTGTCTTAAAGATAACAAGATCTGGCCTCGGTCATTCTCAGGTGAGCCCACAAACGCTTCAAGCTCATCCCCTACCTTCAAGTTCTCAAGCATCTCCATGGCTAGCTCAAACTCTTTTTCCAAGACCACTCCCTCAGTTTTAGCCCCAATATCTATCAAGATCATTCTCTTGGTAATATCAGTCACTACTCCTTTTACTTTTTGGCCTTTCTTCAATCCTTTTAATTCGTACCCAGTTGTCTTGAGCAACTCTTCCATTGTTGTTGGCTCTTTTTTGCTTACTACTGGTTTCTTTTCTTTCTTTACAACCTTCTTAACTGTTTTCTTCACCACTGGCTTCTTCTTTGCCACCTTTTTCTTCTTTAATTCTTTTTTTGCTGTTGCCATAATTTCATAATTCTCCTTTCATTCTGAGAATAGGAGGATTCTATCACT
>CAXBYZ010000030.1:0-7163 GCA_963980215.1 uncultured bacterium
CTCCTCGTTGCCATCTCTAGCCCCTACCCCTTGACAACTATCCTAATTCATAGTAAATTAGGAGTATGAAGTCCCTCAATTTAGGCTTAATTAAAAGAGAGATAAGACCGTTAATCATCTCGGAATTATTCAAAAACAAGGTCATTATTCTCTATGGCCCTCGTCGGGTTGGCAAAACCACCCTGACTCAAAACATCCTCAATCACATTCAAAAAAAGCATCCCAAAAAAACTATCACCTTCTTAAACGGAGACGAACCCCATATTCGAGAAAACCTAACCAACAAATCTTCAACTGAATTAAAGGCTTTCATTGGCCAAACTGACATTCTGGCTATCGATGAAGCCCAGCGCATCAAAAATATCGGCCTCACTTTAAAACTCATTCACGATAACTATCCTGAAATTCAAATCATTGCCACCGGTTCATCCAGTTTTGACCTAGCCAATCAAATCAAAGAACCCTTAACCGGTCGATCTTTTGAACTTAACCTTTATCCCCTATCTCTTCAAGAAATAAAAAATCATCTAAAAACCTCAAAACTTAACCCCTTACCCCTTGACCAATACCTTATCAACGGCACTTACCCTGAAATCTTTACCTTTTCAAACCCAACCAAAACTATCCAAAACATTGCCAACAACTACCTTTACAAAGATGTCTTAATCTTTCAAAATATTAAAAGCTCTGAAATTCTTGACAAACTCCTTCAAACCTTAGCTTTGCAAATCGGCTCAGAAGTTTCCTACAATGAATTGGCAAACTTAGTTGGTATCGATAAACTTAGTATTCAACGCTACCTTTCAATTCTCGAACAAGCCTTTATTATCTTCCGCCTCACCCCCTTTTCAAGAAACTTGCGAAAAGAACTTAATAAAAAAAGAAAGATATATTTTTGGGATCTAGGCATCAGAAACGCTATTATCAATAACTTTAACCCTTTAAATTTAAGAAACGACACCGGACCACTCTGGGAAAACTTCACTATCGCTCAAAAGATTATCAGCGACCGCAACCAAAAACTTAACTTTAACTACTACTTCTGGCGCACCTACGATCAACAGGAAATTGATTTTATCAAAGAAGCCCAAGGCAAACTCGAGGCCTATGAAATCAAGTGGTCAGCCAAGAAAAAAATCAAACCGCCCAAAGCTTGGCGAGAAAATTATCCAAACTCTACCTTTAAAGTTCTAACTCCCCAATCTATATTATGACTATGACTAAAAATAGCTTACTGTTGTTCGGAACTTCCAGCGGTCTGCAGCCGAAGGCGAAAGATAATTCCGAACCTGCTCCTTATAAATCTGGTTTCACCCTCATCGAACTCCTGATTGTTCTAGCCATCCTCATTGTCTTAATTCTCTTAGGTTGGTTTTCCTGGCAAAATCAAGTCAACAAAGCCCGAGACGCCCAAAGAAAAGACCACCTCGAACGCCTCTCGGTCGCTTTTGAAGACTACTACAACGACCACGACTGCTACCCCGACTCTGGCATCATCGACATCTGTCAAGGCAATCAGCTCGAACCCTACCTCTACGGCATTCCCTGTGATCCGGTTTACAACACCCCCTACTGCTACATCCACGATCCCGATGCCCTAGATTGTGGTCAAAACTTCAAAATTCTCTCCCCTTTAGACAACACTACCGACCCCATCATCACCAAACTACTCTGCCACGGTGAAGAAGGTTGTGGCTACAATCCCACTTGCGAATCCGCCACCGGCACTACCGCTAGCTTTGACTACGGCGTCGGCTCCGGCAACGTTCCAATCTTAAACCCAGACACTTCACCTCCACCAGTTCCAAGCTCCCAGCCAGCCACCTCACCCACCCCACCTCCCGGCGAATACACCGGCCCAGGCCAGTACGGTTGTCAATCTTGGACCTGCAACAACTATGGTTCTCAAGCCAATGCCGAAGCCCACTGCCCCCTAGCTTTTTCCAATGAAAACTGTGACAATCTCTGTGCCGAACCAAGTTATCAATGTAGTGACTGATATAATTAAATCTATGAAACAAAAAGGTTTTACCTTAATCGAACTCTTAATTGTCATCACCATCATCGGCATCCTCGCTTCCATTGGTTTAAATTCTTTTACTTCTGCTCAAAAAAAATCACGAGACACCAAGCGAAAAGCTCATCTCAAACAACTAGCTGATTCCCTTGAGTCCTACTACAATGACAAAGAGCAATATCCAGCCGATTCAAATGGCAACATCATGGGTTGTGGCACCGACGCTGAAGAAGAATGCACTTGGGGTTCTTCCGTTTTTAGCAACACTGACACCGGCACCATCTACATGATCCAAATGCCCGCCGACCCCACTACTGGTCTAACCTACTACTACGAATCCTTCACCAATATTGGCGTCATCACTCAATATCATCTCTGTGCCCGCCTAGAAAATAATCAAGACATATCCATCCCCAAAGACGAAGACACCGATGAACCCCTAGTTTACCAAGACACCAACTGCACCTACGACACTTGTAACTACTGTATCTCTAGCCCCAACATCTCTTTACCAGATACCGAGGCGGATTAATATGTATAATCAATCTATGAAACAACGAGGCTTCACTCTTATCGAACTTCTAGTCGTCATCTCCATCTTGGGTGTTCTAGCCGGTTTAATCGTTAATAACTTAAACGACTCACGGGCCAGAGCCAGAGACGCTAGAAAAAAACAAAACTTGAATCAAATGAAGACAGCTTTAAGACTCTACTACAACGACTACCAAGCTTACCCCGCTTCTTCCGGCTTTGGCTGTGGTGTTGGAAAAATGAACTACATGATGGCCTGTGGCGATGACGGTGACGAGTGTTGTCCTTGTGACTCCGAGACAGACTTTGGCGCCGGCACCGACTGCGCCACCACCTACATGACCTCCTTCCCAGATGGTTTTGGAAACAACAGTATTGCCTACTACCAAACCGACTCTGAAACCTACTGTTTAAAATCTGCCCTTGAAAATGCTTCCGATCCAGACATTGAATCTTCCCAAACCAACTGCGCCTCTGCTTGCTCTGGTTATGTTAGTGCCTCCGACTACGCTGTCTGCTCCGATTAACTTAAAAAATTAACAACCTAACTTCAAAAACTTAATTTTTTAACTTTTCCACTTGAGTAATTTACTCCTTGACAGCCATTCTTATATATAGTAATCTAAACATACTATCAATTACTTAATTAAATAAAATTCTATGAAAGACACCTGGATCAAGTACTCAAAATTAGTGGCCTTAACCGCCCTCTCCGCCGGCTTTATAGTAAGCCCCATCTTCTTCTTACCCCTAACCACCGACTTCTTCTCTTTCCAAAAACAAGTCTTACTACTAATAGTTACCGCCATTGCTTTAATTGCCTGGTCTATCCACAACATCGTTACCAAAGCCGTTAGAATTACCCTCTCACCCATGCTACTACCTTTAATCCTCTTCTCTGGTGTGGTTATTACCTCTCTTGCTACCAACCCCCCCCAAACTCCAGATTCTTGGTTTGGCCGAGGCGCCTTGTACCTCATCCTAGCAGTCTACTACCTCCTCACCACTTCACTAATCAAGGCCCCCAAAACCATTAAAAAAATTGTCAACCTTTTCTTGTTAGTCACTTCTGGTCTTGCTCTCTGGGGTATCCTATCTAGTCTTGGTGCTTTTGAAGCTCTTGGCACCAGTTTCTTAACAGCCAAAACCTTCTCACCTGCTGGATCTATGCTTAGCCTAGTTGGTTTTCTTATCACTACTCTACCTATCAGTTTAGTTCTAGCTTTCAAAACTAAAGCTAGTGCAAAAAAAATGCAGTACTTTCTCGCCGCTGGTCTCACCATCTCGGCTATTATCCTAGTTGGTTTCCAACTCTTGCCCAATCAACAACTTGCAGTCACCCTCCTCCCAAAACTAGCTGGTTGGTCAATCGCCATTGATACCTTAAAATCAAAAGTTTTGTTCGGCGCCGGCCCAAGCAACTTTATCAACCAATTCACTAGATTCAAGCCCATTAGCTTGAACCAAACTAATCTTTGGGCTGTTAACTTTGCTACCTCCAGCAACGAATACCTCCACCTCTTAACCACTCTTGGTCTAGGCGGTCTAGTTACCTTTGGTCTCATGATTACCGGTTTCTTAAAACTCACCAAACACGAGCCAGGCACCAGAACTACTGCTCTACAACTAGCTCTAAAACTAAGCGTTCTTACTACCTTGGTCCTAGGCTTATTCATTCCCTTCACCACCCTAATCTGGATCACTCTGGTCAGTTATCTAAGTTTGGCTGTTGGTCTAAACAAGGGTAAAACCAACACCAGTAAGATTAAAGACATCATCCTTACTATTAGTGCCATCACTATGGTTGATTCAAGTCAAGAAGTGAAGGTGGACACCTCCACTCAAACATTCCCTGGCATCTTACCTTGGCTCCTAGCCGTTCCCACCATTATTGGAATCAGTTTGGTCGGTTTTAACGTAGGAAAAACCTATGCTGCCGAGATAATATTTAGAAACTCCTTGATAGCCGCTAACCAAAACTTGGGTGGCGAGACCTACAACTTGCAAATCAAGGCTTTAAACACTCAAAGCTCCATCGACAGATATAGAGTGGCCTACTCTAACACCAACTTTGCTCTAGCCAACTCCTTGTCTCAACAAGGTGAGTTGACCGATCAAGACCAACAAACCGTTACCCAGCTAGTCCAACAAGCAGTTAGGGAAGCCAGAGTCGCTACTCAAATTAATCCTCTCAAGGCCAGCAATTGGGAAAATCTAGCCAATATCTATAGGCAACTAGTTAACTTCGCCGAAGGTAGTGATGAGTTTGCCATTGCCTCCTACACCCAAGCCATCCAACTTGATCCGGCCAACCCTAGATTACGCCTAGATCTTGGTGGCTTACTATTCTCCCTAGAGAAATTTCCTGAAGCTGAAGACAGATTCCTAGAAGCTGTTCAGTTAAAGCCAGACTATGCCAACGCTTACTACAACTTAGCTCAAAGCTATAAATCTCAAGAAAAATATCTTGAGGCATACCAAGCTCTGCAACAAGTTGGCGCTCTAATCGAACCCGGCACCGAGGATGCTACCAAACTCCAAGAAGAGATTACTCAAGTTCAAGCTATGCTTCCACAAGCACCAGCTCAAACTGGTGCTGACAAAACGGCTCCAACTACTCAGCTAACCAAACCCTCTCCCTTACCAGAGGCACCGGCTGACTTGGAACCAATTGAAATTGAAGAGCCAGCAGTACTAGAAAAAGAAGCCACCGACTCAGCTGAAGTCAACTAATGTGGACCTGAGGAGGGTCGAACTCCTTACCTCTACAATGCGAATGTAGCGCTCTACCAGTTGAGCTACAGGCCCTTAAGCCAGTTTTACTATTTCTCTCTTTAACTCTTCTAACCCCTCCCCCGTCGCCGCACTCACCAAAAACAGTAGGAACGGTTCCTCCCGTTTTTCGAATAGCTTCTTCACCTTCTCAATCTGTTTTTTAGATAACACATCAATCTTGTTTAAAACCACCATCTCATTTTTCTTTAACAACTTCTCGGAATACTGATCCAACTCCCCTCGAATTGCCTCGTAATCTTCCATTAAATTAGCTTTGCGGTCTTCAATCAACTTGGCTCCATCCAAGACATGCACCAACAAACCACACCTCTCTACATGCCTTAAAAAAGTATGCCCCAACCCCTTTCCTCGACTCGCTCCTTCTATTAATCCCGGAATATCAGCCAACACCAAAGCTTTAAGGTTCGGAACTTTCCGATGTTCTAGTTCCGAACCTTTTCCAATTATTACCACTCCCAAATTCGGTTCCAAGGTCGTAAACGGATAGTTGGCAATCTTTGGTCTTGCTTTTGTCAACACAGACAATAAAGTCGACTTACCCGCATTCGGCAATCCTATCAAGCCTACATCAGCCAGTAGTTTTAGTTCCAAAGTTACTTCTCGCTCTTCTCCCAAAGTTCCTTTCTCAGCCACCATCGGAGTGGTGTTAGTCGAAGACCTAAACTGCCAGTTACCCAAACCCCCTTTACCTCCGTGAGCCACACAGACTTTATCTTCCACCCTTATCATGTCAAACTCCCTAGATCCAATCTTCACGCTAGTACCCGGAGCCACCTCTATTATTAGGTCAACCCCATCTTTACCATGCTTCTTAGCCTTACCTCCGGCTTGCCCTCTCTCTGCCTCAAATTTTTTCTTAAATTGAAACGGCGTTAATGTATTTAAATCTTTGTTTACCACCAAATAAACCGAGCCACCATCGCCACCATCGCCACCATCAGGGCCACCTTTGGAGATATACTTCTCACGCCTAAAACCCACCTTGCCATCCCCACCATCCCCGGCTTTTATATATATTTTGGCATAATCAATCATATGCCTGTTATTCTACCACAAACCAAAACTCTTGAGTAAAACAGTAGGAACGGTTCCTACTGTTTTTATGATATAATGTTGCCATGCCAAGTAAATATTTACAGCGAGATTTTAAACCAAACACCTATCATCACATCGTCAATCGCGGTGGATTCAAGCAAAAAATATTTAGACAATTAGAAGATTATCAAGTTTTTCTAGACATCCTCCGATACTACCTCCGCTATCCAAACTTAAGTCCTCTCTCCAGACTTTCCCACCTAAAACTAGAAAAAGCCAACAAGTCAAAAAAGCAACTCTCCAAACCATACACTCTCCAAGCTTACTGCTTAATGCCAAACCATTTTCACCTTCTCCTTTTCCAAAAAAAATCATCCCCAACTTTAACCAATCTAATGCAAAAAATCACCGTTACTTATGCCATGTACTTTCAATATAAGTACCAACACTCGGGCGCTTTATTTCAAGGTAGGTTTAGAAGCATCAAAGTTTCCAGTGACCAACAACTCCTCTACCTCACCAAGTACATCCACCTAAACCCTCAAAAAACAGTAGGAACCGTTCCTACCGATTACCTCTATTCTTCACTCAAAGATTACTTACTACTAAACAAAAACTTAAAAGATTGGCTTTATTCAAAAACGATTCTTAATAAATTTTACCCCAACTCCCCTAACCCTCAAAAAGATTATCTAGCTTTTCTTACTAACACCAAAGATGACTCGCAACTAAAAACCATTCTAAAATCAAAAACTCTTGAATAAAACAGTAGGAACGGTTCCTA
>CAXBYZ010000031.1:0-7001 GCA_963980215.1 uncultured bacterium
GAGTCTTTTGACAAGGGGGATTCACTTTTTTCCAGGTCGTAATCGGAGTTTAAGGTTCGATCGATGGTTGACCAAACGGCATCGGGAGTATCGACTTTTAGTTGAATGGTGGTTTTTTGGTAATTTAGTTCCTCGGCGTTATCAGCATTTATCTCCTCAAACCCCTCAGCTTCAAGTAAATCTTTAACGACTCCAGCCACGCCTTTGCCGCCAGTGCCATTTAAGACTTGAATTGTGTAATCGGAGAGGATTATTTCCGGTTCTGGGGATGGCAATGGAGTTGGAGTGGGGCTTGGTTCTTGGCTTGGGATGACTAAAGGAGTGGGAGTAGGGCTAGGTCGTTTTTCTAAAGCACTGCGTTGAACTAAGATGCCGCCAGCAATAAGAGCACCTAAGATCAAGGTAGTAAGAAAAGAAATAATAAGGGTTTTATTAACCTTTGGTTTTTTTACTTCTTT
This sequence comes from uncultured bacterium, assembly GCA_963980215.1. GTDB lineage: Bacteria > Patescibacteriota > Microgenomatia > UBA1400 > CG1-02-47-37 > CAXBYZ01. The sequence continues at coordinate 459 of CAXBYZ010000031.1, forward strand.
TTTAGGTTCCAAACTATCCTTACTTGATATTTTCTCAGGTTCAGAACTAGTCCCGACTGCGTCGGGATCGTCCCGCGGACGCGGGACTGGAAGTTCTGAACCTAAAGGCTCAAGTTTTTTTGGGGTGATGTTTAATACTTTTTCGTCTTTGCCTTTTAGGTCTTTCTTTAAGGCAATACCAATTAAGGGGTTGGTGTTTCTAATTTTACTGACAACTTCCGGTTCAACGGCTTCGACTTTTAGGTTAGCGTCGGCGAGGGCTTGGGAAATTAAAGTAAATGCAGATTGGACTGGAGCAAAAGCAATAATTTGTTTGTCGTTTTGAGTTTTACGGCCAGTTTCTTTGTAGTCCCAGTCGTCGTGATCTAAAATTTCGGGGATCTCGGTTTTAATTTTTTCTTCAACCAATTGCCTTTCGTTATTAAGCTTGGTGTCAAAGGGGATGTTTAGTTGTAAGACGTAAGATAAATCATCGGCGAGAAGAAGACGGATAGTTTTGGCTTTAAGTTGCTTTTTAGCTTGTTTAAATGAGTCTGCTAATGAGTCTTTGTTCCAGCCAGTTTCGTCTGATTTTATGATTTTTGGTTGTTTACCCAACTTAACTAAGACCACTTTTAGTTTGTCTTTAGTGAGATAAATAATGGGAATTTTTTTGGTAAACATATTAGATTTCCTGCCAAGTGACTAGTCTAATTGAGTTGCCAGTCAACTTAATTGTGGCAGTTAAGTTTTTAACATAGTCTGGTGGATCGGAGATTGTGCTTTGGATGTTTATAGTCCGATCGCTACCTGAGCCACTTACAGATATAGTACAAGAGCCATCACCAAGATTCAATGAGCCACCGGTGTAAGCACTGTTATCACGAAGGCGAAGGAGAGATTCTTCAAGACAACCCTCGGCCAACTTTAAAGCTTCCTGACCTTTTTTAAAAGAGAGAGAGGACTTGGCTTCATCAATTCCCAATAAGGAAATTGAGGCGGCAATAGCTAGAGCAACGGCGCTGATAATTAATAGTGAAATGAAGGCAATGAAGCCAGATTGATTATTGGCAGCAGCAGGTGTCTGCATTTTTACCTCCAGTACAAAATATATTTCCGGACGAGACATGGGTTTATAAGAGTGTTGTTTATATCTATAGTTGAATTCGAACCTTGCGAGCCTGACCAAACAACTCCCCCATTAAGACTTACTTCCGTTAAGGCTTGGCCATCGGGGTCATGAACCTAAGATAGATCAAATTTATCTAAGGTAATGGCTTGCTGACCTATTGTACCGAAGGAATAAACACCAAGCTCAAGTTAATTAAACGAATCTCTTATGGTTTTAGGAATAAACTCCTACTTGCAAGGTGGGAGTTTAGTTGGTAGACTTTTGTATATGCTTATTCTATGGCTGTTTGCTTTTTTGGGTGGGCTGGTGACGATCTTGTCCCCTTGCATCTTACCCCTACTGCCAATAGTCTTGTCTAGTGGGGTGACTGGTGGGAAAAAGAAACCTTTAGGGGTGGTGACTGGTTTTATTTTAAGTTTTTCGTTTTTTACTTTGTTTTTAAGCACGCTGGTGAAGTTGACAGGCTTAAACGCAGACTTATTAAGAAATCTAGCCGCAGGGGTGATTTTTTTGTTTGGATTGGTAATGGTAGTACCGGTTTTAAGTATCTGGTGGGAAGGTGTGGCAAGCAAGTTAGCGAGTAAGAGTGGTAAGCCTTCCTCTGGAGATGGATTTTGGGGAGGAGTGGGAGTGGGCGTAAGTTTGGGTTTGGTGTGGGCACCGTGTGTGGGGCCGATTTTGGCTTCGGTGATTACTTTGGCTTCAACTGGGAGCGTAACTTTTACGGCCCTGCCGGTAGTACTGGCTTATTCTATTGGAACGGCCATTCCCCTACTATATATAGTCAAGGGAAGTCGAAAAATATTAAAACTAGTGCCGCAAACTCAAATGATCCAAAAAGTTTTTGGAGTGATCATGGTGATCACGGCTATGGCTATTTATTTTGGATGGGACCGAAGTTTTCAGGCATTTATTCTCAATAAATTACCTGGTTATGGTGCCGGCTTAACTCAATTGGAGGATAACAAGATTGTTAAAGATAATTTGGAAAAATTAAGTAAACCGCAAGTAATTAAAAAGGGAGATTTTATGAGTAATAAAAAATTAGCACCTGGATTTGAAGGTGGGGGCAGGTGGATTAATAGTGAGGGGTTGAAGCTGGAGGATTTAAGAGGCAAAGTAGTGTTGGTGGACTTTTGGACTTACTCCTGTGTTAATTGTATTCGAACGTTGCCTTACTTACGAGAATGGCACGAAAAATACAAAGATAAAGGATTGGTAATTGTGGGAGTTCATAGTCCAGAGTTTGAGTTTGAGAAAGATTATGACAATGTGGTGAAAGCCATGAAAAGCTTTGATCTAGAATATCCAGTGGTGCAAGACAATGAGTTTAAGATTTGGCGGGCTTATGATAATCATTATTGGCCGGCCAAGTACTTGATAGATAAAGAAGGCAAGATTCGCTATACCCATTTTGGTGAGGGTGATTACGCGGAAACGGAAAAAGCGATTCAAGAGTTGTTGGGAGAAAAAATGGAGTTGGTGGATAGATTTGAAGAAGTTCATCAAACCAGAACCCCAGAGACGTACTTGGGTTATTGGAGGTTAGCTAATTTTTCTTCTAAAGAAGGAGTGACTAAAGATAAATTAAGGCAGTACTCGGTTCCGGAAAATTTAAGGTTAAATCAATGGGCTTTTGGGGGTGAGTGGGAGATAAAAGAAAAGCATAGCGAGGCAAAAACTGGAAGCAAGTTATTGTTGAGGTTTGAGGCTAAAGAGGTGAACTTGGTAATGGGATCTACAATAAAAAATTCAAAGGTAAAGGTTATTGTGGATGGTCAAGAAGAAATAATCACGGTTGAGGAAGAGAAACTCTATAACTTGGTAAAGCTGGAAAAACCGGTGGATAAGGTTTTAGAGATTGAGTTTTTGGACGACGAAGTTCAGATCTTTGCCTTTACTTTTGGGTAAGATAGTAGTGACAGGGCCGGACCCTGTCATGTGATATATTGATTATATGCCGTCGAAAAATCGGAATAAGGTTTATAAGGAAAATAGATGTTATCATGCATATAATCGAGGGGTTGATAAACGGAAGATTTTTATGGACGAGCAGGATTATGCGGTATTTTTACATCTATTAAAGTATTATTTGTCTACTCCTTGTGGGACTGATAATCACCCCCTTTCTAATACTCCTGGGGCGGTAATTAGACCACGACCGGTTGAAAACCTACATAAAGAAGTTGATTTGTTGGCATATTGCTTGATGCCTAATCATTTTCATTTACTTATAAAACAAAAAACTGTTGATGGAATGACAAAATTAGTTCATAAACTTTTAACTATTTATTCAATGTATTTTAATAGGCGACATAAACGTATTGGTCATTTGTTTCAAGGTAGGTACAAAGCGGTTTTAATTGATAATGACAAACAGCTTATCCACCTGTCACGCTATATTCATCTCAATCCTGTTAAGTTGACAGGGTCCGGCCCTGTCGGGTGGCCTTATTCGAGTTTTGAGTATTATTTGGGGAAGAAATTTGCAAAGTGGATAAAGCCTAAAGAGGTTCTTGAGTGCTTTGATAAACTGGAAAACAAGAAGTTTTTTGGTACAAGATATAGCTCTTACAGAGATTTTGTTTCAGATAACGAAGATTTAAAAGAGGCTTTGGGAGGCCTTTCAATTGACTGACAGGGTCCGGCCCTGTCAGTGTTTAGTTGATGATGAGGTGGAGGGATTTTGCGGTGGATTTTTGGCGACGAGAGGTGGAAGTAAGCTTTAACTCGTGAGCGCCACTTGGACCGTTGAAGACTGTAGTGAAACTACCGTCCGTTTCTAGGTTAACTGTTTTTCCGTTTAGAGTAAGAGTGGAGTCATGGTCTGTTTTACCCTTGATTAGGACTGGAGAGGTAACCTCCTGACCATTTTCTGGCTTGATGATAGTGAGTTGGGGTGGTTTTTGAAGTTTGTAGAAAGAGAGGCCAAGGTATGAGAGAAACAAAAATATAACTAGAAGAATGGTGATGATGTTTCTGGTAAAGGAGTTTGGTTGCCAAGAAGAGTTTAGGGGTTTGGTTAAGCCGGTGGGGAGGATTTTCTTTTTTGTTTTTTTATAGTCTCGTTTAAAAACAGCGATAGTTTTTTCTGGGTCTAGGTTTAATAGCTTGGCGTAGTTTCTAATAAAACCAACTAAGTATGTATACGGGGGAAGGTTTTTGTAGGAGTTATCTTCTAAGGCTTTAATAGTGCTAGTTGGGAGCTTTAGCTGATCAGATACCTGGGTGTAGGTAAGCTTCCTGTTTAATCTGGCGGTTTTTAGTAAACTCCCTGCTTTGAGCATGGTTATTCTCCATCAGATCTTTGTGACAAAAAACTATCTGCATCAGATATTAAGATGTCACGGGGCTTAGCTCCTTGGCCGGGTCCAACTACTCCAGCTCTTTCCAGTTGATCTAAGATTCTGGCAGCTCTAGCGTAACCAACTGAGAGCTTTCTTTGCATTAGAGAGGCTGAGGCTTTTTTGTACTTAACTGCCATTCTGACAGCGTCTTCAAAGAGATCGTCCAGATCCTCTTGACTTGACCCTGCAACAGCGTTGGCTTTAGTGGTGTACTTGTTGGTGACTTCTTTGGTGTACTCAACTTTAATTTCAGATTTTTTTAAGAATTCTATTAATCTTTTGGTGTCGTGGTCTGAAAGAAAAGTGCCTTGAATACGAGTAGGCTTGGATTGACTTGGAGGGATGTAGAGCATGTCTCCTCGACCGAGAAGTTTCTCGGCCCCAGGTGAGTCGATGATAACTCTAGAGTCAACCATGGAGTTAACGTTAAAAGAAATACGACAGTTGATGTTAGCTTTAATTAAACCAGTTAAGACATCAACTGATGGTCTTTGAGTGGCAAGAACTAGATGAATACCAGTGGCACGAGCCATTTGAGCCAATCTAGTAATTGAGTCCTCAACTTCGCTAGGGGCAAAAAGGATGATGTCAGCGAGTTCATCGATGACAATAACTAAGTAAGGGAGGGCTTGAAAGCCTGAGAGTTCGTTGTAACCAGCTACATTTCTAACTCCAACCTCGGCAAATAACTTATACCTTCTTTCCATTTCTGAAGTAGCCCATTTTAAAGCTGAGACAACTTTTTCTGGCTCAACGATAACTGGAGTGAGTAAGTGAGGAATGTCATTGTATAGGGTAAGCTCGACTCGTTTTGGGTCAACCAAGATAAACTTAACTTCCTCCGGACTGGAGCGAAATAGGATACTACTGATAATGGAGTTAATACAGACTGATTTACCGGAACCGGTGGATCCGGCAATAAGGACGTGAGGCATTTTGTCTATATCGGCAATAACTGGCTCTCCAGAAACATTTAAACCTAAACTAAAAGCTAGTTTTGATTTTTCATTTTTGAGTTGTTTTGATGAAAGCATTTTATTTAAAGAGACAACTTCTAGAGAGCGATTTGGAAGCTCTAGTCCAACAAGAGATCTGCCTGGGATTGGAGCTTCGATACGAATTTGACCCTGAGGGGCAGCAAGAGCAAGAGCGAGGTCGTTTTGGAGACTAGTAATTTTAGTAAGCTTGGTGCCTTCGGCTATTCTGATAGCGTACTGAGTGACAGCTGGGCCGTTGTTGACTTCTTCTACTTTGGCTTTGATGCCAAAACTTTCTAGAGTTCTCTCGATGATGGCAGCATTTTGTTTAACATCTCCCCTGTCTGCTTTAGTGTCTTGAACGTCGCTTAGTAAAGAGAGTGGTGGATAGTGCCACATCTTTTGTTGAGTTCCTGGTTGATTGCTAACAATTGGAGTGGAGTTGGTTTCTAGATCTTCCTTAGTGTTTGTTGTTATATTTTTTTCTTCTGAAGATAATTTAGTAATTGAGGGTTTGGGCGTTTCATCTGAATCCATACCTTTAACAGTAAAGCTTGAGTCCCCTGGTTTAAATAGTGGCTTCTTTTTGCTTTGAATTGAGTCGAGACTTTCTTTGATTTTGGCAATGAGTTTTTGAAGGTTTAAGAGAATGTCTTCGAGACTAGTTTCAAAGATAATAACAAAGCTGATAAAGATACCAGCTAGTAAAACTATAAAAGCACCTGATCGATAGATCAAGGCAACTAGGCTATTCCAAACTTCTTGACCAATAGTACCAGCCTTGGTGATGCTGGTGAGGCTGATTAATAAGACCAGAGAGCCAACGAAGACATTTGGTTTGGTGATTTTCCATTTTAATCTGGTGAGCATTAAACCTGAAGAGAGAAAGATGAAGGGCAGTAAAAGAATGCCCCAGCCAAAAGCTCCAGAAAAGTAGTTGTAGATAAGTTCAAGGAATGGGCTTTGTCTTGATAAAGAGACCATAATTAAAGCGCCAATTAAAATAAGACCAGTTGAAGAAAGGGTGTATATTGTCTCTTTCGGGAGTTTTAGCTTATATGGTTGTTTTCTTTTACCCTTGGTAGACTTCTTTTTCTTTTTGGCCATA
>CAXBYZ010000032.1:0-6149 GCA_963980215.1 uncultured bacterium
TAGTAGTACCGTTGCCATCAAGAAGAGTACCGGGAGTCCAGACGTCTGGATCGATTTCGTCGGTTTTTAGTAGGCCAGAGGAGTTGAGGATGACGACCGAGTCATCTGTGTCAGCACCTAGGTTGGGAGTAGTGAGGGTGCCGGAGAGGTAAGTGTTGCCAAGGACAGCTAGTTTGTAGACACCGGGATTGGTGGTACCGATACCAATATTAGTGCCGTCGTCGTAAAGAATTGAGTTGGTGAGGGTAGAAGCGGAGGACCACTTGGAGAGGTAGTTAGTAGTACCAGAACCGGTAAGGGAGCTTGAAGTGAGAGAACCAATAGCGGTGTCTAGATCTCCTAAAGCTCCTTGGACGGTGGTATCTGAGACATAACTAAAACCAGCGTCGTTCATCCCCACCAGAGTCCCACCGGCAGTAGTACCAATCCCAACCGAGCCAATGAAGAGGTTGGAGGTATTTAAGTTACCAGAGACTTCTAGTTTGTAGTTGGGTGCGGTGGTGCCAAGACCGACATTATCTGTGGAAGTGGTGAGGTAGATATCTGTGCCTGAGTCTGTCCAGCCGGCGGCAGAGGTAATGGTAGGTAGGTCTCCTACTTGAATGGCGCTAGCCACAAACCTAGTACCATTACCTCTTAAATATTGACCGCTAGAGGCTGTATTGTTGATCATGTAGCCAGAACTGGAGTTGACGTTGATATCTCCATTAACGTCTAGTTTTTGAGCAGGAGAAGTAGTGCCTAAACCAATATTTGAGCCGTTGTCATAGAAGAGGGAGTTGGTGATTGTGTCTGAATCTGAGAACTTGGATAGATAAGAGGCAGTGCCAGAGCCATCGATACTGGAACTTGAAGATTGAGTGACCCAGTCTAAGTTACCACTACCATCGGTTTTTAGGATTTGATTGGCAGAGCCATCATCTTCGGGCCAAGTGTACTCAACGGTGTTGATAGTAGTCGAGCCGGTAACAGTTAAGTTGCTAGAGATAGTAACGGTGTCTTTAAATAAACCTTCGTGAGCGGTGAGATCGGCTTCGGAATCAAAACCAAAAGTAGTGTCTCCCAGTAATCCAAGACCTCCAGAAATAGTCAGGTAGTTATTGGTTGTGTTAGTGATGTACTCGCCATTTTGATTAAAGGTGAGGGTGCCAGAGATAGAAGCATCGCCGGCTAAATTTAGACTTAAGTCTGGGTTAGCAAGATCAATAAAGTAGTTAGAGTCGGCGGTGTCGATAAGCTTGGGTGCGTAGAGATTGCCAAGAACTTGAGTGGTTTGAGATAAGGTGACAGGGTAGGTAGCGTCGTCATTAATTTTTAAAAGAGATTGAGAAGCACCGCCAGTGACTTCAAAAATACTTGATTCTCCGGCTAGATTGATACGAAGGGAAGTAGCTGAAGAGGTTGCCGAGTTGCCAAGAGAGATATTAATATCTTGGCTTTGAGCGTCAAGGGTGGTGTTACCGGTATCGTATAAAGCTTGAAGCGAGCCAGAGCCAGAAGCGTTTTGGTTCAGCTCAATCCAATCAAGGCCGTCAAAGTACATAAGGTTTCCGGTTGAGGAGTCGACGTATTGACGTCCGATTTGAGATTCAGGCTGATCGCTGGGAAGAAGTTGGAGATAGTTGGTTGCAATACCTCCCTCAATAAGTGCGTTGTTTTTGATATATAAGTTACCATTTTGATCTAGAAAGGATAGGGTTCCGGAGTCGATCCCGATAGTGATTTGTCCATCTAGAAAGCTGGCTACTCGTGGAAGAGCCACCTCGATTTGTTGGTCTGTGAGGTCAAGTTGTTGGATAGAAGGGGAGGTGATTTTGTCTGAGGAGTTTAAGAGGTTGTATCCAAGAAGACCTAGAGAAGTAAAGATAGCTAAGACAGATCCATAGACGAAGGCTTTTTGAAGAGTAGGGTTTTTTAACCAGGGAATGGAGTTTGATAGGGTGGGAAAAGTGGGAACAGAAAGAGGTTTTGATATTCCTTCAAGTCCGGACCTTAATTGAGTTTGAGTATAGGGAAGTTTGAGTTTTCCATCACGAGTCCAACGGCGAACGGTAGCTTTTGAAACATGGAGTTTTTTGGCAACTTGGTTAATGGTTAGTATTTGAGTTGATTTAAGGTTTAAAACCTTAAATGTGCTACCGGACTTAATGGCTTTTAGTTTTGTGATGTCAGCTTCAGAGTAGCGACGTTGATTTCCAAGAGTTCTAGCAGGAATATGTTTACCAGATTCTTCCCAACGGCGTAAAGTTTTGGGGTGAAGATTGAGTTTTTTGGCAGCTTGGGCAATGGTGAAAGTCACTTATATTACCTCTGTTAGTGTCTAAGTTTGTACATAACTTGGACTGTTTTCACGAACATATATAGTTTCAGTATCTACTATATATAATAGTCTGTCAACAAGGAAAAGATTGGTGTATCAGGCTAAATTTATGATGTTGTAAGATATATTTAGCTATAGATAAGTTAATGTGTGAGATAGATTTTATGATCCTTATTGATATACTTTGATATGGGAACGGAGTTGGTGGTTGAGAAAATAAAGGGTAGATGGTAAAGTGGATTTTGATATGCAGTTATCAAAAAAAATTGGAATAGATTTGGGTACGGCCAATAGTGTAGTTTTTGTGGAAGATAAAGGAATTGTTTTAGAAGAGCCAACGGTAGTGGCAGTGACAGTGGAAGACAATAAAGTAGTGGCGGTGGGAAATGAAGCAAAAGAAATGCTTGGTCGAACTCCAGATTCTATTACAGCTAGTCGACCAATGCGGGATGGAGTGATTGCCGACTATGTGGTGACTGAAGCCATGCTTCGTTATTTTATTCAAAAAGTGGCTGGGAAGAGATTCTTTTTTAAGCCAGAAGTGATGATCTGTGTGCCAGCTGGTTGTACTCAGGTAGAGAAAAGGGCGGTTGAAGATGCTACTTATAGTGCCGGAGCTAAGGAAGTTTTTGTGATTCACGAGCCTTTTGCGGCTGCACTTGGAGCTGGGATTGCGGTAGGTGAGGCAAGTGGGAACATGATTGTAGATATGGGTGGAGGCTCGGCTGAAGCGGCAGTGATTTCTCTTGGTGGAGTGGTGGTTAGTAAGAGTATTCGGGTGTCCGGTAATGCTTTGGATGATGCAATTGCTACCTATATAAGAAAGAAACATAGCTTGATAATAGGCGATCAAACAGCTGAGCAGATAAAACTGACTATTGGAAGAGCGATGCCTAATGAAAAGGCAGTGGAACGAGTTCAAGAGGGATCCGGCTTCAAAGCTAAAGCTTCGAAAACGGATCCAACACCCAAGACTTTAAAGTCTATGCGGGTTAAGGGTAGAGACAGCATACAAGGATTGCCAAAAACCGTTCAGATAACAGATGAAGAAGTAGAAGAAGCCTTGAGGCCAAAGTTGTTGCAGATAATAGGGATGGTAAAGTCGGTTTTAGAAGAGATTCCGCCGGAATTGGCCAGTGATATTATAGATAAGGGTATAGTGATGAGTGGGGGAACAGCTCTGCTAAATAACTTTGATAAGTTATTGACCAAAGAAACTGGAGTACCGTGTCATGTGGCTGAAGATGCTCTTTTGTGTGTAGCCAAAGGGACCGGAATTGCTTTGGATAACTTGGAACTTTATAAGCGAGCGATTAGCAAAAGATAAGACGTGGATTTAGATAGTTAGTCGTATTGATAAAAATACATCTAAAGATTTTCATAAGCTAGGCTTTTTGATATATTTGATGAATCTAGAGATTAAAGAATAAGAAGATAATAAAGACTAAAAAGAAATAGAAGATAATAAAGAGATTAAAGTTATTTAAGTTTATGAAGAATATATAGATTTGATACTTGACAAAGAGAATAAAGATAAGAGATACTGATCATATGCAGAATAAACTCAGGAGACTGAGCTATAACCAGTTGGTGGTATTAGGGGTGTTTTTGAGTTTGGTGGGTAAAGTGGTGACGGTGAATCAGTTGGAGAGTAAAACCAAGTTAACAGGTAAATCTTTGGGTGGAGTCTTGTCTTCGTTATCTCGTACCAAGTTTAGGAGTATTTCGTTAATTGAACCGGTAGGTAGAGCTAGAGATGGAGTAGGTCTTAGGTGGAAGTTGCAAACTAGTATACTTGATGTTGATAAAGCCAAGAAAGAAGTAAATCAATTATTAAAGAGTTATTAATATGAATATATTTTCAAACAACCAAGGTTTAAAACTAAAACATCGGAAAGTTCGGAACCTGATAAAAATAGGAGTAAGAGTTTTAGCTGGATTGGTGGTAAGCTTGGTAGTGACGATTGGATTAGGAGTGGGGTTGGCGGTTAAATCGGCAAGCCAGGTGTATCAGAGTTTAGATTTGATAACCAAAGGTGAGGTGGGAATTAGTCAAGTGGAAGCGAGTGAAATTAAGGCGGTATATCAGTTAAACCAAGGTTGGAACTTGGTAGCCTTTCCGGTAAAACCAGTTAATTTTAGAAACGCCTCTGGTTTGATTTTGGATGTAGCTAAAAAAGGTGGCTATGTGACGACGGTGAGTAAGTGGGATGGGGATCGGTGGATTGAGTTTGTTCAAAGGGGTAAGGATCAATTTGGGTTTGATTTTGAGATTACTCCGGGTCAAGCTTACTTTTTGCAAAACCAAAAAGAGGTAAGTTGGCAAGTTATTGGTGAGCCGGTGTTGGCTAAAGACTTGAATGAATATCGTCTGGAGAAAGGTTGGAACACGATTGGGTTATTGGATGAGAGCTTGGATGCCAGACAAGTGATTGATGGGATTAATCAAGGAGTTGAGCGAGCGACGGTAATTGACTGGTGGACAACGGCTGGTAATTGGGAGTTATTTATTAAGAGATTGTACTCTGCTGATGACGTTCAGGAGTATGGGGAGAATTTTAAGATAGATAGAAGCAAGGGTTACATGATTTTTGTCAATGAATCGGTGGATTGGAGGGTAAGATGACTTTAAGATTATTTAATAGATTAAGGAATTCAGTGGAACGAGTTCAAGAGGGATCCGGCTTCAAAGATAAATCTTCGAAAACGGACCCAGTGCAGAAGACCTTACAATTTTTATTCAAGGTTCGGAACCTTAAATATGTGTTACTGATGGTGGTGTTTGTGAGTCTCGGGATTTGGTGGTGGGTGACACCCAAACAACAGAGTATCCGGCCGGCTAATGTGGGAACTAGGTCATTTAGCGTGGGTTGGTATACCGATGGTTTAAGTAAGGGTTGTGCTTGGGCGGTACCGTCGATTGACCCAAGAGAATGGCTAAAAGTATGTGAGGTAGACAAGAGGGGTACACACTTATTAATGTTTGCCAAGGCCAAACCGGAAACTAGTTATAACTTGGTTTTGGTGAATGGTTTAAGGGTGAAGTTTAAAGGGATAGTGCCGGTAGTTACCAAAAAATTAAGCGACGAACCGTTGAAAAATCCGGCACCGGCTTATGGCAATGTGATTGGCGAGCAGGATGAGTTGGTGCCCGGGGCTTTGGTGTATATCTATGCTCAAGCCAACCAGTTTCACTATCCGGTAGCGGTGAAAACCAATTTGAAAGGCAACTATGCGGTGGATATTTCTGAGTTAAAGAGCTTGTCAGAAACATTGGTGCTAGAAGTGGTGGCTAGTGCCGGCATCTGGAATGATATGAAAGTCAGTAGTCAATACCATGAACCGTTACCAAGTATTAGGGCGATACTTAAATGAGATTATCAAGAAAACATAGAATAATCAGTGCCATTAACTTGGTGAGTTTGGTGTTTAATTTACTAACGCCGTTTTTCTATGCGGCTAAGCCAGTATATGCGGCCAGCAAGGGAGAGATTGAGGCCAATGGGGGCTCTATTTGTGAAGGTAAGACTTGCTACGCGATTGATAAAGAGGGAAAGGTAAAAGTAAAGAGACGATCGATGACCGATGCTGAGGAAGCGGTGGCTACCCAAAAGGCAAAAAATGCGGGAGTAGCTCCGGCGCCATCACAAAGACCAAATGTTGACCAACAAGAACAAGTGTCAAGAGATCAAGGAAGTTGTAAAACAGTTTGGTGTGGCGGTGGGGGCGGATTTTGTGCAGATCAAGCAATGTACAACCAAGGTTTGGGTTGCAATGCTCAGGCAAAGAAGTTGTTTAATGAAGACCCTTGCTATGTGGCGGGGACGTG
>CAXBYZ010000033.1:0-5751 GCA_963980215.1 uncultured bacterium
ACGGTAAATTTGTTGATTAAATTGAATGATTGAAAGACAAAGCCAATTGTTTGATTGCGAATTCTTGAGACATTGGTGTCATCTAGTTTTGAGATGTCATGATTATTAAGAATTATTTGGCCTGTTGTAGGAGTTTCTAGTAACCCGATGAGGTACATGAGGGTTGATTTACCGCTACCGGAAGAGCCTAGAATGCTGATGTACTCTTTTTTATTGATTTCTAAAGTAACCTTGTCAACGGCTTTAACCACATCATCTCCGAGATGATATGTCTTTGAAACTTGGTTTATCTTAATTAGGGGGGTCATAATATTGAGCAGGTTTTGGAACTATTTTTCACTTTGTTGCAGACCGCCGGAAGTTCCGAACAACAGCTGCTATTTTTTGGTACTTACGACTATAGTTTGTCCATGGGTAAGACCTGAAGTGATCTCGATATCGTCTTCTCCAATGATGCCGGTGGTGACTGTTTTTTTAACGACTTGACCACCCTCAATCACTTGAACTTGAGTGTCTCCGTTTTCTAGTATAGATTGGTAAGGGACAGTGATCACATCTTCTTTTTGTGAAGTAGTGATGACAACTTCCCCGTTCATGCCAAGCCGATAGTGGTTTAAATCTGGATTTTTTAATTTAAATTTAACTAAGTAAACAGTGCTACCAGAAGAGTCGGTGGAGGAAGAAAAGTCGATTGAAGAAATATGGGTATCTATAAGTTCGTCTGGATAAGTGTCTAGGATGATTTGAGCAGATTGAGAAGCCTCTAAACTACCTATATCTACTTCATCTACCATAGCAACAAACTCTAGTGATTCTGGATCTGCAACGGTAAAGATTGAAGTAGCTGCGGTGATGTTGACCCCGGCCACGGGATTATCAATGTGAGTAACAATTCCTTTGATTGGGGTGACTAGGGTTGAGTACTTGACGGTGATGTCATAGAGCTCGACATCTAAAACGGCTTTGTTTAGGTCCCATTGATTCTTTTGCAAGATTCTTTTGATGGTGTCGGTAACGTCTGTGTCTGCATAGGTTTTTTGCTTATGTTCTTCAAAGTCGTTTCTCTCTTTTGAGTAGTCGTAGAGATATTTTTCAAAGGTTTTTTTAAGAGCTTTTTGATCAAGTGAGGCAATGGCTTGCCATTGATTAACATAGTCCCCCTCCTTGACGCCGACCCAAGCCAGTTGACCGGCGGTTTGAAACTTTAGATCAACTTTGGTTTCTGACTGGATAGAACCGGAAGCTGAGACTGTTTGGGTAATGTCTTTCTTTCTGACTACTTGGAGCTCGTAGAGTTCTTCAGGGGATTTTGGTCTAAATTTTTGGTAAAAGGAGTAGGAAATGAAGACAAGCAGAAGAATTAGAAAGCCTGACAGGAATTTTTTTCTTTTGAGGAAGGTTAGTAAATTCTTAATCTTTTTGATTAGACTGTTTAGTAAGTTCCAGTTGGTGTTTATATTTTTTAGTGTTTTTATCATAGGCAGTGTGCCGGGAAGAGGATTTGAACCTCCACGAGATTGCTCTCACAGGTTCCTAAAACCTGCATGTCTACCAGTTCCATCACCCCGGCTTTTATTTAAGGTATTTTAGCAGAGGATGACGATTTTTTTTAGTGCTAGAAATTGCTGAGTAGTGAGCTTGCCACTCTTCTCTGTCATTTAGGGGATTTAAGCTAATTTTTCCGTACTTTTTTTCCAAGGCTAGTCGGAGTAAGTGGTCGGCAAAGTGAGGGTTTTTGGGGAGGAGAGAGCCGTGAAGATAGCAACCAAATACATTGCTAATTACTGCTCCCTCTAACTTGTCTTGGTCATTATTGCCATAACCGAACTTTACTAAACCCAGTGGCTTGGTAGATCCATTTATGTAGGTAGAGCCGGAGTGATTTTCGAAACCAACAAGGGTTGAGGGTGTTAAAATCTTGGTTTTAATAACGATGTTGCCAATTTTTCGAACTTTACTTGCTTTTGTGTAGGCGTCAAATATGTTAATACCTTTTAGTTTTGGGCCATTAAATGGTTTGAAGTAAGCACCAAAAAGTTGGTAAGATCCACAGATGGTTAACATAGGAATGTTGTTTATTGCAGCTTTTTTTAGAACATTTTTTCTAGAGAGTAGGTCTTTGGCAATACTTGATTGATGCCTATCTTGGCCTCCGCCGGCAAAAAGAAGATCAAAGTTACCTGGTTTTAAGACTGAATTTTGATTAACTTTTATTAGATTAACTTTGATGTTTCTTTTTATAGATCGATACATTAGAGTATCGATATTTCCCTGATCTCCATAAATGTTCATGTGGTCTGGATAGAGGTAAGCTAAGTTAATGATCATTTCTTAATCTTTCCAAGTTGAGTGAATTAATTTTTGCTTAACAAGAATTTTTCTAAGTGAGAGCATGGCAGTGTAGGTAGGAAGAATGTAGGCGGATGGACTTGCTTGTTTTTTGAGCAAGTTTAGAGCTTTTTTGAGATTGGGTTCAAGAGTAATCTTTGATGACCTGACTCCAGCGTACTTTAATCTTAGCTGTAGGTCTTTGGCGCGGATACCTGACACAATTATTGGAGCTTTTTGATACTTTAAATAATTAAAGTCTACGTCCCAGATCCAAGAGACATCAGTGCCGTCAGCGAGATTATCATTTAGAGCCAGAAGAATGGGAGTTGATTTAAGTAATTTTTTTTGAGACAAGGACTCCAAGATAACATTATAACCAGTTGGATTTTTTACTAGAAGTATTTTGGTGTTTACCCCACCTAGATTAAAGATCTCTCCTCGACCAAAAGCAGGGGTGAATGAGCCTAAACCTTGACTTATTGTGTTGGAGTCTATTTTAAGAGTCTTTGCTACGGCTTTGGCTGCTAGAAAATTGTATTGATTGTGGAGTTCTAGGGAATTGATTTTTGAGTTAAGCGTAATTTGAGGATTTGGTCTTTTGAAGTGACATGAAGGACAAGAGTAGTGGCCAAGATGTGAGGTAAAGATGTGAGAAAAATTTAGTTTTTTGTGACATATTAAGCAAAAGATGGCATCGGCTGATGAAGATAAAGTTTTTGATTTTGCTAATGATTTACTTAAACCAAAGGAGACTTTCTTTTTGTAGTTTTGAGTTAAGTACTCAAGCGATGGATCGTCGCAGTTGTAGATAATGGTAGTTTTTGAATTTAAGTGTTTTAAAGTTTCTTGCCATTTAGTTAAGATAGAGTCTATCTCTCCGTATCGATCTAGTTGATCCCTAAATAAGTTATTGAATAAAATTATTTTGGGATTAAGAACTCGTGATAGTTTTAAAACTACAGCCTCGTCTACTTCAAAGATTGCAAAGTTGCTTGGTAGCTTACCCTTGATAGAAGCTTGATCAAGTAGGCTTGAAGTAATGCCTCGGATGAGATTTGAGCCGGATCGGTTTTGAAAAAATGGGATTTTGGCTTTTTTTAAGACTTGAGCTACCAACCTACTAGTTGTGGTTTTGCCGTTAGTTCCAGTTATGATAATAGAGTGAAGCTTGTTCTTAATAATAATTTTTTTTAAGATGTCTTTGTCTAACTTTAGAGCAACTAAACCTGGTAGAGCGGTGCCTCCTAGGCTTGGGACTAAATTGGTTGCCTGCTTGATTAATTTACTTACAGAAATGGTTAATGAGAGTTTTAGCATCCTGTAATCCCGTTACTTGACATATTATAAGACGTATGATATTATACTAATTAGATTCGTTGGTAGAGCCTCACCGGGCATACTGGCGAATTTTTTTTTGTTTATATTTAATAGTTATGGGGATACCTTAATTCATCTCGTCCAGAAACTGTTGAACCCCGCGAGCCCAAGAACCATCACTCATAGGAGTGTAGATAGCCATGATCTCTATAGGAGTCATTAGACCCTTGCCAAGATAGTTTTGAGAGAGTCCCTTAGTAACTGCATTTATGGCTTCCTTGTAGCTTGGAAAGCCTAGGGTGCCCCTACTGTGTATACCCCAACCCCAACAGTTGTGAGTCCCTTCGGGAATTTTTTTACATAGATTTGACTCTTGTTGAGCTATAGCAACTAGAAGCCTTGGGTCCATGCCGTAATCTCTGGCTGTTTTAACTAGATAGTTTGAGTAAGGGAGTAGTGGTGAGTTGTATTTTTCTAGATAACTTTTGACAATTTCAGGGATAGCGTCATTTGATTTTACTTTGTAGGTAAAGGCTCCAAGGACTTCGGGTAAGATAGCATGAGAGGTAATAGTGTTGGTAGTGTTCTCAATAATAGTAGGTCTGAAAGAGACATTGGGTTGATTGGATATATTGGTATAGAAAGATAGAGAGAGAAATAAGGTTAGGGTGGTGATGCTAAACCACAGTAATACAAAGCCAATTCTTTTCATATAGTTGATTAAATTTGACATAAAGGTATGGTAGTGTCAAGCTAAATATGGTAAACTGCCTCGAGAATTGCCACAGCCTGGGTGAGTGGCGGAATTGGTAGACGCGCAGTGTTCAGAACGCTGTAAGTTTATACTTGTGGAGGTTCAAGTCCTCTCTTACCCACAAAATCTCATGCCGAGATGGTGGAACTGGTAGACATGTACGCTTGAGGGGCGTATGGAGCAATCCGTGCAGGTTCAAATCCTGTTCTCGGCACAAAACGCTTTACGTATGAGTTACGTGAAGGGTTTAGTAATTGGATCCATAGCTCAGTTGGTTAGAGCGTTCGGTTTACATCCGAAAGGTCCTAGGTTCGAGTCCTTGTGGATCCACAAAATCTGGTATACTAGAAAAATTGCAGGGCAAGATAGCCAAGTTGGTCACGGCGGGCGTCTGAAAAACGTCAGATACAGGTTCGATTCCTGTTCTTGCCACAGTTAAATCTTTAAATCGTGTACTTTCCGATTTTTGTACGATTAATTTTTAGTGCAAGAGCTGGAATTCCAAGATCTTTGCCGACTTGATTGGCTATGGATCTCATGTAAGTGCCAGAGGTGCAAGAGATAATCAGAGTAGCAACAGTCATTAATTTGTCTTGATTGTTTTTTTGCAATTCTTTCCATTGAGAGATTATATCTTCTTGGCGAAAATCCCCTTTTACCTTGGAAATATTGTTAAGAATATCCTTAACAAGAGTTGAAATTTTGATTTTATATATATTAGTAATATCTATTTGTTTTATGACAACATTTTTGGTGGGAATTTCTATTTGATTTAGCTTATTGTTTTTAGCCCACCACCAGAGTGGTTTACTTTTTACTGTTTTTGAAGAGTATGGTGGATATGTTTGGGAGTATGACTTTTTGTAGTCTTTGATAACTTTTTTAATATCTGATTCTAAAATGTTTGAGTTAAGATCCTGATTAGTGATTATTCCTAGGGTGTCGTAAGAGTCTGTAGAAAGACCAAAGAGAATTTTTAGATCATATTGTTTGTCTAGCGAAAGATATTTATTTTTATCGATGACTTCATTGTCTTGAAGTAAGACCATTAGACCGGAAGCCATAGGATCAAGACGACCGGCGTAGGTGGTTTTCTGACCATTATTTGCAACTCGTTTGATTAATTCTAATGGGGTTTCTCCTATTATTTTGTTGGCTAGAATCATTGAAAAGATTATACAAGAAAAGATGATTTATTGATGATATAATCTGACTGACGCTGATGCGGGAGTAGCTCAGCTGGTAGAGCGTCTCGTTGCCAACGAGAAGGTCGCGGGTTCGAGTCCCGTCTCCCGCTCAAATCTTTCAAAAAATTGTAATTTGGTAGTAATCATCTAGAATTGAGCCAA
>CAXBYZ010000034.1:0-5273 GCA_963980215.1 uncultured bacterium
ACCTCTTTTACTGCTGGTTTATTTCTAACATCAAAGCCCGCCTCAGACATAATACTCAAATAATACTCTCTCTGTAAAAGTCAATCAACCATAGGGTCGCACCCTATCTTAAAGCTGAACTAAAGCTCTCCCTTCAACAAACTGACGAATCAAAGCATTTAGCATTGTTTGATATGGTACATTATTTCTCTTAGCCCTCGCCTTCACTTTGATTAAATCTTCATTATTCACTCTAATAGTTATCCTTTTAGTTTTAGCCATTTCTAGATAATTTTTAGCCGCCTCCTTAAAAAGATTTTTTGTTTCCTTAAGGTTTGAGGCACTAACAAACTCCCCTTTTTCTAAAGCTTTCTCAATTCTTTTTTCTTGATCATCTAGCCTAACTTTCATTTTTATCATACTACTTCCTTCTTAAATATTTTTTAGTTAATACTCTACTTGGATAAAGTGTTTTCAAAAAGATCGTTTTCTTTTTTTTATCAACTATGTATGGAACTGCATACACGTAGCTTTTTATTTTAATAACCAATATTTTTTGGTTAGGATAATTTTTATTTACCAAATCATCCAAAAAATTTCCTTTTTCAATTGCCTTGATCACCTCATCAAAGCTAATTCCTCGAGTTTCTTGAAGTAGTAAATTTTTTTCCTCACTAAACTCGATATTAAAATTCATTACTCATACAGTAACATTATGTACATCCATTGTCAATACTCTACCGCAAATATTGAAGCGGATCTACCAAGGCCCCATTTCTCCTAATCTCAAAATGCAAGTGAGTTCCTGTCGATCTACCCGTATTACCCATCCTCCCGATCACATCTCCTCTATTTACCGTCTGCCCTACCCCCACCGAAACACTAGACAAGTGAGCATACAGAGTCACAAATCCATTCCCATGATCAATCATCACTCTGTTCCCGTACCCAAATCCATCAAGCCACCCAGCCACCGTTACTCTCCCAGCATCCGCCGCCAAAATTACTGGTTCCGATTTGTTAGCAATGTCCAAAGCTTTATGATACCAAACATATCTCTGAGTAATCCCCCCACTAGTTGGCCACACAAACGCCCCCAAAGCAGATACCGCTCCGGCATCCGGAGTCGTCCTAGCCACATACCTCTTTGGATCCCAAAGTTGCACTGCTGGTTTAACTCCATCTGGCACAACCAAAATCTGGCCCACCGCCAAACCAAAATTCTCATCATCACTATAAGAATTAAACGGCCAGTTAACAATCTGCTGAGCCGCCACATCATATTTTTTAGCCACCGAGTAAATCGTCTCACCCCGCTTCACCTTGTGGACCATTCCAGTTACTGGGGGCACTTCTATCTTTTGTCCCGGCTTAATCGCATCAATACTCGCCAAATCATTCTGCCACCGAATCGTATCAATCGAGACATCAAACTTATTGGCAATCGAGCTCACCGTATCCCCACTCTGAACAATATACGTCACCACTCCATCTCGAGGTTTTATCGACACACTAGTGGTCGTCTCCATCATGTCCATCGTCATTCCTAAAATAGCTCCACCCTGACCACCCGCCCCCTCTTCATCACTAACAGCGCTAGTAATCACCGGGGCCAGTAACAGTCCTACTAAAAACAAGCCCACCATTCCCGTGTGTAAAAAAGGTCTAGTGTACTTTCCTCTCTGTGCCACCAAACCTTCAACTACCACACCCTTGCCAACCTCAAATCCTTCCAAAAAACCCAAGCCTTTGCTTGAAAAATACTTTCCCAAGAATTTAGAGTAAACTCGAATCTCCCACCACCACACAATAAATGGGTTTGACCTCAACCGTTTAAATACCGATATCCTTTCCATATCAATATTTTACCTTAAATTCCCTTTGGTTTGGCCACCACCAACAATCGCTTCCAATCAGTTCCCGGAGGCCAACAAGTCTGCAACACCAACCGCTCCTCACTATCCACCCTAACTATATCAGATAAATCAGTTGGCTCTACAATCTTTTTTTCCACTACTTGGTACTTATATGGCTCGCCTTTATAATAAGCCACGATCAAATCACCAGCTTCCAACTTTCGAAGAAGATAAAAGACCGCATTAAACCGTTCCACATTAACACTTGCATCAGTCGAGTGACCAAAAATATAAGTTGTCCCCGGCTCGCCCGGCAAGGCCGCTCCGGCCGCATGAGCCACTCCCCCTGCTTTTCGCAATACTTCTTGATAAACTTCCTCCTCAGCCGGATTTACATTTTCCGTCACCGCTACATTGGCAAAGATCTTTGGAATCACCAAGCCAAATTCAGCAGAAATTGGCGCCATTAACACCTCTTCCCCTATCAAGGCCTCAAAGCCAGGCTTCACCAAACTAGCTTCTTCACTCACCAAACCGGTATCCACTACCGGCATGATTGACACCCCGCTCATCGAGTACATCAAACTACTAAACCCAGAACTACTTACCTTCCCCTCACTTTTTTGTTTATTAAGCTCCCTAAACTGGACTTCCATAAAAATACTTGGCCCAAAAATCCACACCAACAATCCTACCACCAACACCAACCCAACATTAACTGCCCAAATAATTATTTTTTTCTGTTTCATTTATCTAAACTTTTTCTTTAAAACCAACAAACTCGCCCCCGCCCCCAAAGCTCCCAAAGTCAGCCACAAAGGCGTTCCCGTACTCGGTTGTGTAGCCGGAAAAGTAGTTGTCCCCACTACCGGAACCACTCCATTTACCGGATAACCCCCAAAATTAAAGTAGTGTAATTTTTCTTCCCTTAATGACCGTTCAATCACCGCTCCAGTAGTATTCAACCAACCCTCTTGACCCACCTCTTGCACTTTCACCATATCATCTTTTTTAACACTTATTTCCTCTCCCATCTCCTGTCCCGGCTCAATCGAATAAATCTGTTTACCCCCATTATTAATCTGATACTCATACACCCACTCTCGGTTTGTCACCCCCTCACCCACTTCTCTCACCCCATCTTTATTCCCATCCAAAAACTTTCTAATCACAAAACTAGTTTTCGACTCCACCTCCTCATTTGTTGTCCCCACATAAGTATATGTAGATTCAGGTGTTATCGTAGGAGTAGTTGTGGATCCACTTCCACCCTGAGTCACCACCAAAGCCATTTCATTATAAAACTGCCCTATCCCATCATCATCCCAGCACTGAGCTACTACAATCTTCTCTCCACTTCCCTTAATTATCCCGTAATTAAGAGCCGCCGACTCAGCTGTACATCGCGAATCTTCCGGACTAATCCAGTCTCTATAACTTACTCCATTCACCAACACAATTAACGACGCCGAACTCCCCTCTTCGGCTACAGTTACAGTTTCTTTGGCGGCACTAACACCTTTACTTACTAAAAGCGACTCTGACTTGCCACCAAAATTAAAGTTAGCCTGCACTTGATTTACATAACCACCAATCACATAAACTTTAAGTTTACCAGCTGGCAAATTAGTTAAATTAGTCGGATTCCTTCCACTAGTAGCTACTTGCGCAATCACCACCTCTTGCTTATTCATACTAATCAAGTAACTCTTCACCGAAAACCAAAAGCTAAAAAAGGCAATCAAAGCCCCTAAACCCAACCACAAAATCCACTTAAAACTCTTAATCTTTTTTCTACTTTTTTTCATCCCCCACATCCTAGCAAACTTAGGGGCTATAAGTCAAAGTCTCTACCCTTTTCCCAGTTTACCCAAAAAAGCCTTGTTGTCTTTAGTTTTACCCAATCGATCCAAGATCACCTCGGTGGCCTCATCATCACCCAAGACATCGACCATTCTTCTCATGGTCACAATCTTATTGTAATCCTCTTTTGAGAACAACAGCTGTTCTTGCCTGGTACTAGACCGTTGAATATCTATAGCCGGGTAAACTCGCCTCTCAGCTAATCTTCTGGACAAGTGAACTTCCATGTTTCCAGTTCCCTTAAACTCCTCGTAAATAAGCTCATCCATCCTCGAACCAGTCTCAACTAGAGCAGTTCCAATGATGGTCAAAGAGCCATTTACCTTTTTCCCATCCAGCTCAAACTCCTCAAAGTTACGAGCTGCTCCAAAAAACTTCTTTGGCGGGAACAAAGCCGCCGGATCAAATCCGCCAGATAAAGTTCGGCCAGAAGTGGGCATAGCCAAGTTATAAGCTCGAGCAAGCCTAGTAATAGAGTCCAACAAAATCACCACATCTTTACCCATCTCCACCATTCTCTTGGCTCGATCCAAGGCCAACTCCGCTACTTTTATCTGTACTTGAGCCGAGTCATCAAAATTAGAAGCCGCCACTTCACCCTCAACGTGTCGACTAATATCTGTCACTTCTTCAGGTCTCTCGCCTACCAAAACCGCCATCAAATGAACCTTGGGATCATTCTTGGTAACTCCAGTCGCAATGTCTTTCAAAAAAGAAGTTTTACCAGCTTTTGGTGGAGACACAATCAAACCTCTCTGTCCTTTTCCAATCGGAGCAATCAAGTCAACTAGTCTTGTAGATAAGGCATCTTTATCTGTCTCCAGCTTCAAGTGCTCATCCGGAAATATTGCCGTTAGTTCATCAAAAGATGGTCTAACTTTCCCTTCTTTGAAATCAACTCCATTCACCTTCTCCACTTTTAGCAAGCCCCAGAAACGCTCATTATTCTTTGGCATTCTAGCTGGACCAGTAACCAAGTCCCCTGGTCGTAAATTAAACCGATTAATCTGTGAAGATGAGATATATGCATCTCGGCTAGATTCACTAAATTTTTGTCTTAGTATCCCATGATTATCGCTAGTAATTTCTAGCATGCCACTAACTTCTTCAGTTGGCACATTTGCATCAGGAATAACTCGATTATCCACCATGCCATTAAACCTATTTCCAGAAGTAGAAGGAACTGGTCTACCCATTGGCCTTGCTACCACTCGTCTACTCATCCCACCTCTTGCCATTGGTCTGCTGTTATATCTCACCGGCTTTCTATAAGCAGGTCGATTAGTCATCATCGGTCTGCTGGTTACCACTGGAGCTGGTGCCACCGGAGCTACTTTTGGAGCTACCGGCATCACCGGTGCTACCGGTTTAATAAAATCCTCCACCGAGGGTTCAGCTTTCTTGACTACTTTTTTATCTGCAGATTTCTTTACTGCCATATGTTTCCTTTCATTTATCCTTGCAGTTATTATAAAGTCCTGCTCAATATCCTGAAGTAATTTAATAAGGGGGTCTTTCGCTCTTTAGCGGAATATCTGCCTTAATATAACCGGAATTCTAGCCCCTGTCAAGCAA
>CAXBYZ010000035.1:0-5224 GCA_963980215.1 uncultured bacterium
CAGTCTTTTTGGCGGGTAAGGTCAAACTCTGGGTACTTGGGAACAAAGATGCTTTTTGGGTTTTTGGTTTTTAATAGTTCAACTAGATGAGAGCCAAGAAAACCGGCTCCACCGGTAACGACTACTCTTTTATTTGACCATAAATTTTCTTGATTTTTTATTTTTGTCATGGTATTATTCTCTTAATATACCCCAGATGCATGCATTTGGGGGCTTTTTTTCTTCATATTTTGGTTAATAGTTTATTTTTTTCTAATCATATTGTCTGTATTTGCCTAAATACGGGCAGTTGAGTGCCCTTATTTAGGATTACTTGAATACTATTTTTTACCTTTTTTGACTTGTTTTAGGGAAACTTCGCGGATGAGTTGGCTAATTTGAGTGCGAATGTCTTCTAGATAAACATTTAATCTAAAAACCAGGTAAAAAAGAATAGCGATGGATAGGTAAACGATAATATCGACTCCCCTACCGATACCAAGCATCCGAGCGATTCTGGTGGTTTCTTCGGGATAAAAGATAGCCACTATTGCCACTATCCAGATTGATAACCAAAAAAGAAGGGCGCCGAAACGAATAGATCCACCCTTAAACTGCATCACAGCCCTTGAGGCGGCAAAGAGAATAAATAGGGTGAGAAATATTTGAATGGGGAGTAATAAAGCCATAGTTTCTATCTTGATAACATGTAGAGTAATTTTACCAGAACATTGGCACTATTGATATTTTTCTGACCTTTACTGAGGGAGTATTTGGTGTAACGAACATGAATGGGGATCTCGGAAAACTTTAAGCTTAATCTTTTTATTTCCCCAAAGAATTCACTAGAAACCTCCATGCGATTACTTTTAAGCCGAATAGTTTGGATGGCCTTTTTATTTAAGCCCCTGAAACCTGATTGGGAATCGGTAGTCCAGACGCCAAAAAACAGCCAAGTAATCAAGTTACTTACTAACAGAATTAGTCTTCGACTTTTTGGCATGTTGGAGTGAGTGCCAATAAAACGACTACCGATGACAATGTCGTAATTTGCAAGTTTTTTTAAAGCCGTACCGATATCTTTAGGGTCGTGTTGGCCGTCGGAATCAAAGGTGACACAGAAATCGTAGTTGTTTCTTTTGGCAAACTCAATACCGGTAGCTAGAGCGGCACCAAGGCCACAGTTTTTTTTGTGAGTGAGCAAGTAGTTGGCGTGAGTCAGAGCTAGTTGACCGGAGTTATCTATAGAGCCATCATCAACCACAACTAGGTCAATATTTTTTAATTTCTTGGTTTTAAAGTATTTTTTTAGATCGAGTAGAGTTTTTTTTATAACCTGAGCTTCATTGTAAACAGGAATGATGATGGCAATTTTCATTTTTTGGTGGTTAAAGTCCATTTGGTAAAGGAAGTGATACCGGTAAAGTATAACGGAACCCAGAGATACCACCAAGCTCCTTTGGCAAAGAAGGGTTTGTATTGAGACATTTGAGTAAAGAGGGTGGTGAGAGGCCAAAGATCGTAGTAACTGCTAATCTGGGTGTAGAGTGAAGTGATATGAAGGCCAAGAAAGAAAATGACTAAACCAAGGGTAGCGGTATTTTTAATTTTTTGAGTCCAGCCAAGTTCAAGAAGTCCGGTGAGTAATAAAAACATCTGAGTGGTTAGTAAAGGTAAGTAGTAACGGGGCTGGATACCCAAAGACCGGCCGTATTCTTGGTAAAACTGCCAGTCGAACCAAAAGAGGGCGAGGAGATAAATAAGGTTGGCTAGAATACTAAAGATAATCACTTTGGAGATATAGGTGATTTTTTTGGCTTTAATGTCTTTATACAACTTAACCACAATTCCAATAACGGCTAAACCTAAAATTCTATTGGCTAGCCACCAACTAAAACGAGGCATAATGACTCCAAACCACTTAAATACACCCCAATACCAGACAATCATCTCTTTTGAAAGTGTATGAATAAAACTTAGCGAGTAAGTTTTAAAGTCATTTATGGTACCAAAAGGAGAAACTTTGGCAATATAGGGGTTACTAGTAAAAAATTTAGGAATTTCCTGCCAGCCGGCAATAAATAAAATGGGAAGAATTAAATAGGGTAAAAGTTTAAACCATTGTTTGAACTCATTAAAACGCCAGCGAATAAAAAAAGCGGTGGCAAAGATAGGAAAGAGAATATAGGCTTGAGGTTTGGTGAGTAAATCAAGGCCAACAATAATGCCGATCCAAAGACTTAAAAACTTTGATGGTCCTTGTTTAATTAATTGAAGTGAGAGTAGAATGGCGAGACTAAATAAAAGATTGTGAAGATTGTCTGAGTTAATGCCAACTCCAAGATAAGTTGACATGGGGAAAAAGAGGGTAAGCATAGCAAGAGTTTTGGCTAACTTCTCTTTTTGGTAAATTACTTTACCGATTAAATAGGCAACAACCGGAATAAAGCTAGAGATAATGAGAGAGGCAAAACGAGTAGTAAAGAGTCTTAAGATAATATCTTTTTGATTAACCAAGCGATAAAAAATTGAGGCAAACCAGTAGTAGAGGGGCGGATAAAGGGCGGATTGGTGAATAGTGTAAGTGGATCGATTCTCGGGGGTGTTTAATAATTTTATTTCTTGTTCATACTTGCCAACTCGAGTATTGGTGTACTCCACTTTAAATTCTGGATGATAGGAATACTTATTCTCTCCTTCGCTCATGATACCAAAGATTCTTTCGGTGGTTTGCTCTTCGAGTGATAAGTTTTTCGGGTCATTCATAGTGGGCATACGTCCCTCCTCAACTAGAAAATTTACTGAGGCAAAGTGGGATTGTTCGTCGGGGATTTCAAAGGGATGAGTAAATACTAAAAAACCAAGTAGGGTAAATAATGAGGCAAGTAAAATTATTAAGTAATCTTTTTTCATTTATTTTTTTTGATTACCAACGTGATATTTGGGGCCATGAGGGTTTGATAGATAGCGCCGTTGATGATCATAAGGAGTATAAAGATTGAGTGAAGTATTTTTTGTAAGACTATACGAACAAGGTTTATGGGGTTGGTGAGGGGAATATTAAAGCCAATTATTTTGTGGCTAGCGTTTTTTAGGTTAGCAAAGGTGATTAATTCGTTTAAGGAGTAGATAGTGAAGATGTTTTGGTGTTGGAGATCACCATAGCGTTCGGTACCGGATAGAGGATTAGCGCCGTTGGGAACGGTAATTAAGATATGGCCTCCAGGTTTTAGGGCTTTATATAGTCCCCTAAGCCAAACCAAGTAGCTGTCTTTGTTAATATGCTCGAAAACTTGGGTGAGAATAATAAGGTCATATTTGTTTTTTAAATTTTTTATAGATTGATCTGTTTTTAATAAAGTAGTTTGTTTAAGTTGGTAAGTTTTTTGGCAGTAATCTAGGACTGCTTGATCGTTATCGATAATATCTAGATTCTTAATATTTTTTTGGTTTAATATTGAGAGTAACTCCCCTTTTCCGGGGCCTACTTCTAGAACACGACTAGATTTTGAGAGTTGGTTTAGGTAGAAAGAGAAGTTATAGGAAAGATAAGCCACTCGCCTAGAAAAAGTTTTACTATTTGCGGTTGATTGAATGTGTTTTAAGTAGTTGGACATAATTTATTTTACTTTAGTAATAGTATTTAGGGTCTTTTGGGCGGTGTCTTCCCATTGTAAGGCTATTAATCTTTTTTTGCCTTCAATAACTAGATCTTTGGTAAGTTTTTTTGAAGTCAGAACTTTTTTGATAGCCTGAGTAAATTTATTGGCGTCGTAGGGGTTAACTAGCAGGCCGGCTTGGCCAACCACCTGTTTTAGCGAAAAGGCATTTGAGGATACTACCGGAGCTTGGTACTGCATGGCCTCGATGACCGGATAACCAAAACCTTCGTAAGCTGAAGGGAAGACAAACAAAGCGCAGTGCTGATATAAAGCAACTAAATCTTCTCTATCAACAAATCCTAAAAATTTTACTTTTCTTTTTAAGTCAGATTTCTTTATGTAAGCTTGGTTTTTCTTATCTGCTCTGCCATTTAAGCCACAAACAACTAGTTTTAGATTGGGAAAATCGGAAATTAAGTCTTTGAAGGCGCAAAGAAGAGTGATTAAATTTTTATGAGGGTGGCCGGAGATAACAGTAAAGAGGTATGGACCATGAATGTTTAAGTTTTTTAAGCGTTTTGAGATTTGTTTTGAAGATAATTTTATTTTTTCAGGTGCAGCGTGGAGAATGGCAGTGCATTTTGTAGCTGGAATATCTAAAACACTGGTGATGGAGTTGGCTGAGGCAGTGGAGTCGGTGATGATGTGATGGGCTGTTTTGGCACTTAGGCGAGTGGTAAATTCCCAAATTAACCTACCAAACCAAGTAAAGTCTTCGGGGTGATAGTGCCAATTTAGATCGTGGATGGTAACGATTGATTTGGCAGGAGAAATCCAGGGACTGGTATAACCCAAAGAAAAAATTACTTTAATTTTAAAAAATAGTAAATAGAAAGGGAGAAGAAGTTGCTCGGTAATTAAACGAAGAGGGCGGATACTAGCCTTGATGGGTAGAGTGATAATCTTTAGATTAGTTGATGGTTGAAATAAGTGGCGATTTTCTAGATTACAAAATAAGTAGTAGGTGTGATTATCTGGGTTGCTCTTTAAAGCCTTGATTAGCTCTAAGACATAAGTTTCTGTGCCACCAACTTGACTTGGAATTAGAAAAAGAATGTTGATACCTAGGCGCATAGTTTTTTGAGTTGATAATAAATAAATTGTCTAGCCATCCCGAGGAAGGCAATAATATTTTTATAGTACATTTTCTCAATTTGGCGGGATAGTTTAAGATTTTCTTTGACTGATTTTGGATGAGTCAGGGGAAGGGTTAGCTTGTTTAATTTGAGATTGGAGAGAGGAGATTTGGTTTTGGTGTTGGTGGCTACTTGATCAAAGCCAATATTGCTAATTAAGTTTCCAGTGGGAATAATAGCCAAACCGTGATTGACAAAGTGAGTATAACTCCACTTAAAGGCCCAGCTTTTGACTTGACCAACTTTGGTTAAAAATAACATGGTATTAAAGTAAATCTTCATGTATTTATCTTTCCAAGATAGAGGTTTTAGATTGGATAAAGTGGGGTCATATAATTTCCAAGCTCTTTTCCAAGTCCCCCAACCCCAACACTGTTGATAGCGGGAAAAATCATAGCTAAATTTACTAAACTCTCCCACTCCGGAGCCGGTGACGGACATGATTTT
>CAXBYZ010000036.1:0-3951 GCA_963980215.1 uncultured bacterium
ACGGTAGGTGTAGGTCATGATTAAAAGAGACATAGGAACGGTAAAGAGGAGGCCAACCAAGAAGGCAATGGCTCCGACGATGTTCATTAGGCCGATTAAGAGCATTAACCAGAAGAGTTGGAGTTTGTGACCTTTAGTCAAGATACCGGATTGTTTGAGGGCTTGTTTTGGAGCTAAGTTTTGGTCAACAATCAAGTAGCTGTAGAACTGGAATGTTAGAGCCAAGATAATGCCGGGAACGATTAAGAGCAGGGTGCCACTAATAACGATAAGGGAGTAAAGAAGTGAGGCTAAAAGAAAGGGAATAAAAAGGGATAATGTATAAAGATAGAGATTTTTTATGTTTTTTTCTTGGCGGTCTACTAGTAAGAGTATAGTTTTGGTAAGTCCTAGGGTGACCACGATGCCAATTAACCAATTTACAAAAGTGAGGGAGTAGAAGAGCCAGGGAAGATCAAACAGATCTCTCAAGTATCCGGGAACAAAGCGAGCCACCCAGGCAATCAGAGTAACAAGGGTTAAGAATTTCCAGTGGGTTTTGTAAGCAGTAAAGGCGGTTTTAAATAGTTGTTTGATGGAAAGCTTGGGCATTAGTTAAGATTAGCCTATTTTATATAAATATGTCAATATGTAAGTATGTTAATCGGGATTGATGCTTCTAGGGCTTTTGTAAAAGATAAAACAGGAACGGAGAATTATAGTTATGAGTTGATTAAAGCCATATTGGAGTTACCGGAGGCTAGAAAGCATACTTTTAGGTTGTATGTTCGAAAGTCTGAAGGTTCCGAACTAGCCCTTTGGGATCGTCCCGCGTCCGCGGGACTGGAAGTTCGGAACCCTAAAACCTTGCAAGTTATTAGGATTCCTTGGAAGTTTTTCTGGACACAAGGGGGGTTGGCTTGGGAGCTTTTGAGGAGGCCGGTGGATGTTTTGTGGGTACCGGCTCATACTTTGCCAATTGTAAGGAGTGGTAAGATGGAGACGGTAGTGACTATTCATGGCTTGGAGTATGAGTACTTGCCGGAATATAATAAGTTTCCACAGTCACTTTATTTAAATAAGTCGACTGAGTATGCGGTCAAACACGCAGATAAGTTGATTGCGGTCTCTAACTGGACCAAGAGTCAGTTGGTAGATCGATTGGGGGCGGATGGCAAAAAAATTAAAGTGATTTATGAAGGGGTAGGGAAGAGGTTCTTGAGGGCTACTAATAACGAAGGTTCCGAACTCGAACTTCTTAAAGTTCGGAACCATAAATACGAGAGGCAGATTAGGCATAAGTACGGATTACACAAAAATTACATTTTGTTCTTGGGGACGATTCAACCAAGGAAGAACTTGGTTCGGTTGATAGAGGCGTATAGCATGGTGGTGAAAGAGTCGGTGGAAGCTTCAATATCCAATAAGGTGACTCCTTCCGGCTTTGCCGTCCCGACTTGGCCTTCGGCCGGGTCTCCTGCTAAGGAGTCACCTTTATCTAACTTTCCGGATCTTATAATTGCGGGGAAGAAGGGGTGGATGGCGGAGGAGATTTATAAGGCACCCAAGAAGTATGGGGTAGAGGATAAGGTGAAGTTCGTGGGTAGAGTGGCGGAAGCAGATATTGTGGCGGTTTACAAGATGGCCAGGTTGTTTGTGTGGCCTAGTTTAATGGAGGGATTTGGGTTACCTATACTGGAAGCGATGCAGTTAGGAGTGCCGGTGATTACCTCAAACAGGGGAGCTTTGATAGAAGTGGGAGGTAAGGCTAGTTTGCAGGTAAATCCAGAGAAAGTAGAGGAGATTGCTGAGGCAATAAAGTTGGTTTTAAATACCAAGGAGTTGAGAGAAGGTTTGGTGGAAAGAGGGTATAAACAGGTGAAAAAGTTTAGTTGGGACAAGGCTTCCAGGGAAACTTTGAAGATACTTACCAGCATTTAGGGAAAATTAGCAGGGACAAATCAAGAGGAAAATGGTAAAATAGGGAAAATGGCTAAATTAAAATCAATAAATCCAAGTAATGGAAAAGAGTTGGGATCGGTAAGTATTGCAACCAAGCTTAAAGTTGAAGAAGCAGTGGATAGAGCTCAAAAAGCCTTTTCAATATGGAGAGAAGTACCTTTGGAAAAAAAGCAAAAGATGATGATTAAACTGGCTGGTTTGTTGAAGAAAAATACCAAGAAACTAGGGGAGTTAATCACTCTAGAGATGGGAAAACCACTAGCTGAAGCAGTGGCTGAAGTTGCCTATGACGAAGAGTTGGTTTTGTACTTTGCTAGTGAGGCAGTCAATGTTTTAAGAGATGAAGTGATAGACACTAAGCTTTCTCGAGCGGAGCTTAATAAGATTAATAAGCAAAAGATTGAAGATTCCGTTGATTATTTGATTAAGAAGAATATAAAGGTTTGTAGTGTGATACGGTATGATCCAGTCGGAGTGGTGGCGGCGATTAAGCCTTGGAATTTTCCGGTAGATTCGGTGCTTTTGTCTGTGGTCCCAGCCTTGATGGCAGGTAACTGTGTGGTTTTAAAACCATCTGACAATGTGCCTTTGGTAGCCAATGAGTTAGCTAAACTGATTTGGAAAGCTGGAGTACCTAAAGAGGTGTTTCAGGTAGTTCATGGTAGAGCTCAGGTAGGAGCTATGCTGGTAGATTGTAATGTAAATATGGTTAGCTTCACAGGTTCATCTGAGGTAGGGAGAGAGATTGCTGAGAAGTGCTCTAAGAGGTTTATTAAGTACTCTCTTGAGATGGGTGGAAGCTCTCCGGTTATTGTTTGCAGAGATGCGGATCTTGATTTGGCTGTAAATGGAGTTTTATGGGGTAGGTTTAACAACTGTGGTCAAGTTTGTAATGCAGTTAAGAGAGTGTTTGTGGTTAACTCGGTGGCTCAGGCTTTTACTAAGAAGTTAGCAAAGAGAATTGAAGAGTTAAAGGTGGGTGATCCGATGGATAAAGAGACTAATGTGGGTCCGCTGGTAAGTGATAAGCAGCTAAAAGCCCTTCAAAGCCAAGTAACTCGTGGAGTGATTCAGGGGGCTAGAATTATTGTTGGTGGTCGGAGAATGAGAGAAGACGAGTATATTAAGGGATGTTATCATGAGCCAACTTTGATGATCAATGTGACTCCAAAAAATGAAGTGATGCAGGAAGAAGTTTTTGGACCAGTTCTACCAATTTGTACGGTAGATACTTTTGAGCGAGCGATTAAGTTTGCTAATCAAAGCAAGTATGGTCTAACCGCTAGCGTGTTTACTAAGTCAAAGATTAACGCTAAGAAAGCTTTATGTGAGTTGCAGGCAGGTTCTGTGTATGTGAATGATGTTAGCGTAATCCCTTTGGAGGCACCATGGTGCGGAGTGAAGGAGAGTGGCTTTGGGGTTGGTGGTGGTAGGCATGGAATTTGGGAATATGTTCACAAAAAACACATGCATGTTAACTTGGATAAGGCCAAAATAAGGGATGGCTGGTACAAGGAAAGTAAAGTAGTTTTAGCAGATTAGTTGATAGAGTGATAATCTAGTTTTTGTGAAGTAAAGAAGAAAGTAATCTTTTGTGAGGAATAAAAAATGAAGTGGATTTTGGGTGTATTTTTTTGGCGATTTTTACAGGGTGTTGTTTGGGTTATGTTAGTTATATTGATGTGGTTTGGTGGTAGTATTTGGCAATTTGATGTTTAAAGTACCAAAAATAGGATAAAGTGTGAAAATATTGATTTAACAGGGTAAATATAGAATATATATTGTGTTCAAAATATAGATATAGTGATAGTGCTTGGCTTGAACAAGCTAGTACAAGCCGTGGAAAGAGAAAAACTATTTGGTTTTTATTTGGTAAAAATGGAAGAGAGAAATATGGATCTTTTAGGATGGTTATTTTGTTATGGTTTTGATACAATAATTTAAGAAGATTTGATAGGAAATAATCATTCTTCTTGAGGAAATGAAAGAAAAAGATCGCTATATCAGGAC
>CAXBYZ010000037.1:0-3541 GCA_963980215.1 uncultured bacterium
TCCTACTGTTTTTTTATACAACACCGCCACTTGCCCCGGCGCCACCCCAAACACTCTCTCTTTCAAACTCACTCTCAAAGTCTCCCCTCTGGCGGGAATACAGGGCTCAACCACACACTTTACCAACTTCCCCCCATGTCTAATCCTCACCAAAAATTCGAGGTTCGTAACCTCGAATTTTTTCCCAATAAAACTCCACTTCTCAACCTCAAAACTATCTCTGAATAATTCTTTTTTCTCCCCCACCACCAACCGATTCTTCTTTTTATCCTTACTCACCACAAACAATGGCTTACTCTCGCTTGTCTTCACCACCACTTCAAAACCATGCCTCTGTCCCACCGTATAAAACTCATAGCCTTTATGTCTCCCAATCACTTTATTCTTCAAATTGACCACTTCTCCTTCATGCTCTTTAATTCTAGTTTTAAGAAGCTCTTCAAAACTAATTTTATGTCCAATAAAGCAAATCCCACTAGTACTCTTTTTATCAAAAACATGAAGCCCCCTCTTCTTAGCCTCTTTCCTTACCTCCTTCTTGGTCATCCCCCCAATCGGAAACAAAACTTTTTCTAATTGTTCTGGTTTCAACATTGCCAAAAAATAGGTTTGATCTTTATGCTTATCTTTCGCCTGCAACAAACGGGCCTGCCCGCCTAAATGCATAGGCTTTTGGCGGGCAAAATGCCCCGTTGCGATTTTTTCAAAACCCACACTTATCGCCCAATCCAGAAACATTCCAAACTTAATCTCTTTATTACAAAGCACATCCGGATTCGGTGTTCGCCCTGCTTTCACTTCTTCAAAAAACCAATCCATCACCTTCTCTTGATACTTTTTTTTCAAATCCAACACCTTCATCGGAATTCCAAGTTTCAGCCCCACCCTCATCGCATCTTTCCGATTCTCATCGACTCCGCACCCCGGCAATCCCCAACAATCCAAGTACCCCCCCGTCACCTCATGCCCTGCCTCCACCAACAAACTAGCCGCCAACGACGAATCCACCCCCCCAGACATTCCCACCGCTATTTTCAAACTTCTATTCTTCATAGTTATCCGCTTTCTACCAATAACCAAAGGGTGAATACCCTTTGTCGAAAATCTTTGCAAGCTTTACCCAGCGAATGCCGGGCAGACATTCCAACTGCAATTTTCATATAGCCGTATTTTACCAATCTTTGTATAATTTGCCCTATGAAGATTAATATCGACAACGCCAACGCCCTCATCTTGCTTGATGCCGCCAAAACTCTTGGTATTAAAACAAAAATTATCCAACCCAATCCATTTATTATCGAGTTTACCAAAGGAAAAAATTCTCACCTCATCCGCTCCAAATCTTTCAACTTAAATACTTCTCAAAAAGCCCTTGAAATCTCCAAAAATAAATCTCTCACTTCTCAAACTCTGGCTCGTTCTGGCCTCCCCGTCCCCCATCACGCCACCGTTACTTCTCCTCTAAATTATCCAGATGTGCAGATCCCCTTTCCTCAAGTTATCAAACCAAGTACCGGCGAAAAAGGTAAGTATATTTTTTTAAATATCCAAAAGCACCATCAAGGCCAAAAAGCTATCGATCAAGTCCTCTCCCACTACCCGGAAGCCATCGTTGAAACCTTTCACCAAGGCGATGACTATAGATTTTTATGCCTTAACTTCAAGCTCATTGGCCTAGCTAGACGTGACCCCCCTACTATTACCGGCAACGGCCAATCCACCATTCGTCAATTAATCGAGGCAGAAAACCAACGCCGCTTAAAAGCCAATCAAAAAGCCGGCCGACGGCTTTTAAACCGCATGCGCAACTGGCCCCGCCTCGACTTTAATTTACACCTGCAGGGTCTCTCCCTGCAGGCTATCATCCCCAAAAATAAAACGATTCAACTCTACAAAGTCCCCAACTTCTCTACCGGCGGTTCAGTCAAAACTATTGATATCAGCACCATCCACCCATCTCTAGCTACTCTTGCCGAAAAAGTAGCCAAAACTATTGGTTTAGAAATCTGTGGCATCGACATGATTATAAAGTCAGAAGGTTCCGAACTTTCCGAAATTTCAGTTCGGAACCTAAAAGAATGTAGGGTCATCGAAACCAACTCCGACCCCGGCCTTCGCCTCCACGACTGGCCCAACCAAGGCAAACCCCAACACACCGCCGAAAAAATTCTTACTTCTATCTTTACATTATGAATCACCATCAATTCACCCAAACCATCACCACCAACCTCCCAGATTTCAAATCCCAACCCCTCAAACCCAAACACCTCCTTTTTTCTCAAGGAGACCCGGCCACCAACTTTTTCCTCATCCTCTCCGGTTCACTCAAACTCACCCACCTCAATCCAGACGGTGACCAAAACATCATTGAAATCATCAACCAAAACGAACTCATCGGCACCGAAAGTTTCGACCCCAACTCTACCTACAAAATCTCCGCCCAAGCCATCACTCAAGTTCAATACCTCTCCCTGCCTCGCCTCCAATTTCTTCAGCTCTTAAACACCGACCCCACCCTCTATCTCTATCTTATTAAACAATTTCGCCACAAACTCTGGCGCTCTCTTCAAGCCAATCAAAATTTAAGTTTAAAAGGCGCCCAACAAAGAGTCACCGACTACTTCATCACTCACCCCAATCAAACTCTCACTCATCAGGAAATCTCCGAACTCCTCGGCACCACCAGAGAAACCGTCTCCAAAATTTCTTCCCGCCTCAAAACAAATTAACTCAACAACCCCACTCCAGCCATCATAATCAAACCATTAGTCAACCAACCAAGCATTTGCCTATCAGCTCTTTCTTGCCACCATCCTCCCAAAAACGCTCCCCCCATCACCATCGGCACCATCAACACCAAGTAATCAATCATCGATTTATTCCACAAACCTTGCTTCAAATGACTCAACACCACTCCCACTCCAGTCACCAAAAAATACGAAGCCAGTTGATTCACCCTCTTGTCAATATCTCGTTCTCGCAAATTCACATAACTCACCACTAAAGGACCATTCACATTAAACATCCCTCCAATCAACCCGGCCACCACTCCCCAAACCACTTCCAACCCTCGGCTCAACTTTAGTTTTAACTCCGGTTTCTTAATCATGTACAAAGCCAACAAAATCAACACTCCCCCAAAAACTTTTCTAATCAATCCCCCCTCAATATTTTTCAACAAAAAAGTTCCCAACGGAATTCCAATAAAAGACATCAAGGTCAACAAACCCATTTTCCCAAACTCAAAACTCTTCTTGGTTCTCAAGAAATTCACCATATTAATACTCAAAGACAACACCGCTACCAACGGCACCACAATCTTCATCGGTAACAATAATAGCAACAAGGGCATCGCCACCAAAGCCGACCCAAATCCAGTCAAGCCTTGGACAAGCCCGGCCCCAAATACGATGATATTAATTAGCAATAACTCCATAACTATAAGTCTATTCTATCCCTGCCTATAATCCTCGTCTGTGAAATCGGTTACGCCTCCGGATTCTCCACCAAACTCAATTCAAATTGATCGTAAACCGCCTTT
>CAXBYZ010000038.1:0-3059 GCA_963980215.1 uncultured bacterium
GCCAACTCAGCATGTCTAGTCCTAATTATTGCTGGTAGCATTTTTATAAACCCCAAAATTCTATCAGGGTAACTAATAGCCGTTCCATAAACATCTGCCCCTGAATTTTTTGTGGCTAAAGTAATAGCTAGACCAATAAATAATGTATAGCCAATCATCAATAGATAACTAAGTAACTCCACCTTATTTACTTGTTTTTTTATTACTTTATATATAAATAAACCAAGAACAATCGGGAATAAAAACAGAAAATTTTCTTTTGAGCCCACGCACACTAGATAGCCAAATGTCAGCCAAAATTGGTTTTTCTTTGAAAAGCCAAACAAAAACAGCATCAAACCGGGTACGGTATATATCTCACTTGGTCCCAACCTAGTTAATAAATCCGGCCAGAAAGGCATGGTCAGAGAATAAAAAATAAATAAGTAAGAAATAATTTTGGGATAAAAACTACTCATCAACTTAAACCCTAATACCAGAGATAAAACCAGCATTAGATATCGAAACCCATACCAAAGAATAGCCTTGTCTTGCCATAGTAAGCTCTCCAAAATTCTTAAAAAATAATAACTGGGTCGGTAGCGAAGAGCCTTTCCAAATTGACCCACTTCTGTCGAAAATAATAAAGAGGGGATTTCACTGACACAAATCTTGCCATCACTCCCTAGAAACATAGCAATCTCATGATCATCAATCATCCCTAATCCGGCTTTAAAATTATTGGAAAGTAAAAAATAGCCAAACAATATCATCACTAAGACGGGTAAGACTAGACCGATGGTTTTAAATACATTTACTTTCAAAGTTTCTTTTCTTTAATTATATAAAGTGGTCTATTTTTAGTCTCCATAAAGATTTTTCCTATATACTCGCCAATAATCCCTAGCATCATTAACTGTAAACCACCAATAAACAAGACACTAATAATCACTGAAGGCCAACCTACAATTACATCCCAACCATTTATCCAAGCAACTAGGGCGTATAGAGCGTAGAGCCCGCTTAAAAACGCCATCAAAAAACCAAAAACCGTTGCCAACCGCAAAGGGACTATACTAAATGAAGTAATCGCATCGACGGCTAACCGAAGCATCATACTCAAAGAATACTTAGATTTACCCCAAACCCGGTTCTCCGGCTTGTAATCAATAGGATAACTTGAGTAACCACTCCAAACCACTAAACCTCGCAAGAATAGCGTCGATTCAGTACTATTTTTTATAAATTCCACTACTTCTTTGTCCAGCAATCTAAAATCTGCCGAACCGGGATCAATTTTAGTTTTTGACAATAGGTTAATTGCTTTGTAAAAAAAACTAGAACTTATATTTTTGAATATTGATTTTTTTACTAAACCAACTCGTCTGGTATAAACTATTTTATAGCCCTGTTCCCATGCTTTAATTAGTTTTGGAATTAAGTTGGCCGGATGTTGTCCATCGGCATCCATAGAGATTACAGCATCACCTAAAGCTTTATCTAGGCCGGATTTTAAGGCGTACTGGTGGCCAAAGTTACGGGTCAGCGAAATATACTTAACTTTTTCAGTCTTGCTGGCCAGCTTTCTTATCACCTCTAAGGTGTGATCATTGCTCCCATCATCCACAAACAAAAACTCAACTAAATATTTATCCGGCACTGCTTTACTTACAGTCTGGTACAAACTTAAAATATTACCCTCTTCATTAAAAGCGGGGATTACCAAGGAAATTAACTTTTTTGACATAAATTTATTATCTCATATATCATATAATTACTAAAATGAAAGCATTACTTAAAAAACTATCCGAATCAGAAGGTTTAAAGTCGTCGGCCATTGTCACCTTTGGTAACTTAGGTGGCACCGCTATTTCCGCTATTGCTTTAATTATCCTTTCTAGGTTTTTGGGTCCTGATCAATTTGGCGTTTTTTCGGTTGGCTTCTCTCTCCTCTTAATTTTAAATCGAGCCGGAGATTTGGGTATCAATCTAGCCACTCAAAGATACTTAGCCAGCAAAGATAATCCTCAAAAACAAACTCTCATCCAGTCTGTTTTTGTTATCAAGACTTTTATATCTCTACTGATTCTAGGTTTTGGCCTTTTCTTTTCAAATTATCTGGCAACCCATTTTCTTCACCTTGAAAACAGTCTGATTATTAAGTTTGCCTTTTTATCATCGGTGGCCGTTATTTATTTTGAGTACGTCAACACCATTATTCAATCCTTGCAGTACTTTACTTCATTTGCTGTTTCTATCCTAATTCAAGCCCTGCTAAAGATTCTTGGTGTCATTACCATGATTGTTTTTTCTTTTCTCAGCCCAGCCAATTCAGTTATTTTGTATGGCTTAACCCCACTTATTTCCGGACTAGTCATTAGTTTTACCAAAAAACTTGATCTACTCAATTTATCCCTCACCAAGAAAATCATCATCACCGACTTAAAAATCATAGCTCCCACCATTAAATGGACTAGCCTTGCCGTCATCGCCGCCGCTCTGGCAGACAACATTGATGTCCTTATTGTTCAAAACTTGCTAAACAGCACTCAAACCGGAATTTTTTCGGCCGGAGTCAGACTAGCCACTTTTGTTAGTTTAATTGGTTTATCGATCGGCATTGTTTTAAACATTCGGGTGGCCAAGTACACTACCAAAAACCACTTAGATAAATACCTAGCCAAAGCCAAGTGGCTGGCTTTACTATCTTTTTTTGCTATTTTATTATTAACCCCCTTTAGTCGTTTAATGCTTCTCCTTACCGCCGGATCATCGTACCTTGAGGGTACCGCCACTCTAGTCTTACTGCTTATCTCCACCGCCTTTTTGACCGCTACTGCCCCTTACGTTTCTCTCTTTTTTCTCTATGACAAACCTCAATACTTTGCCATCAGCGGGATCTTAACTGCCCTCATTCTTATTATTTCTGATTTTTTTCTGATTAACTCCTTTGGTATCTTGGGTGCTGGCTATGCCAGAATTATCACTCGGGCCTCAGTCCTTGTCTTTACCCTTATCTACGCTAAGACTTCCTATAAACAGCACTTAAAGCTTTAAAATCATTCTGGACATATTTCAGA
>CAXBYZ010000039.1:0-3024 GCA_963980215.1 uncultured bacterium
CTTCTTTTGTCATATAAAACTAAAAAACCTCCCAGGTGGGAGGTTGTGTAATAATTTTTTTTGATTGGTGAATTACAAATTTCCTCCCGCACCTGAAACACCCATAAAGAGGGTGTGAATAATAATGGTGCAAAGGAGTAGTTTGTTCATGTTTTGTATTCTAGAGAAATATTTTATTTTGTCAAGAGTATGCCATGGGTTTTGATTTCGTGAGCAAAGGTACTATATTTGTCTTCCATATCTTTTGGGTGCATGGGGTGAGGTTCAAGACGGTCATCTATTTTGTGAGTAAGGTGAGCTAATTTAACCCCCTCATCGAAATAATCTTTTCCAAATGATTTGGATACCAAACAAATATCAATATCACTATGTTTTTTTGAGGTTCCTTTGGCAAAAGAACCAAATAAATAGGCTGAAGTAATAGGTATG
This sequence comes from uncultured bacterium, assembly GCA_963980215.1. Lineage (GTDB taxonomy): Bacteria > Patescibacteriota > Microgenomatia > UBA1400 > CG1-02-47-37 > CAXBYZ01. The sequence continues at coordinate 430 of CAXBYZ010000039.1, forward strand.
CCTTGTTTTTTTACATGATCTAGGTAACGGTGAGCAATTTTTATAATAGAGTTCATATGTTTTACAATTCTTTGCTGAATTTTTGATAAAAATGTTTGGCAATTTTGAACCATTTTTTGGTATATGTAAGAGTTGCTTTTTTGTGAAATGATAGTTTAATATTATCGTATCTAGCGGTAATATTGTATCGGTTTATTTCGTCTAGTTGTTTGATTTCTAACGAAGATAGTTTGATTTGGTTTTCTTTGACTAGCTTAATTAGATTATGAGTAACGGGGTGAGTTGAGCAGCTGTATCTAGGGCTTCCTCTGCTCCGTTAATCCATACTTTAATGATCTGGTTTTGAGTCATGATTTGATTTTATCAAGATTGGATCTAAAGGGCAATTACTATCCAGTTTGAGTGACGGTGGATCTTTCACTGGAAAGAGTGTAGCTAGTGCCAGATTTTTTGGCGTTAGACCAGTAACCGTTTTGTTTTTGAGCTCTGTGGTTGTGAAGAGATAGCCAGGTACGAGAACTAGCAATATTTTTCTTGGCTAATTTAATTAAATGAAGTAATCTTTCAAAAAAGTTTTTGTGGTAAATACCTGGACTGACTACGGCCTGAAAAGAAGCTTTATTAACTTCTTTCATTAAACCAACTTGCTCACCAGCTAGTTGTTGAATTTGAGTTTGAAGAGCTTCGATCTGGACTTTGACTTGTTGATTCTCTCTGGAGAAAATTATTTTTTCTTCTCTACGAATTGCCTCGAACCTTTGTCTTTCTTGGTTTTTAATCTTTTGCTCTTGTTGGTTTAAGTATTCATCAAAGTTGAAGTTGTCTGGTTTTTGAGTGTTTTCAACCGGTTGGCCTTTGGTGAAGACATCTACAGCATTTTTGGCGGTACCAGCAACCACATCTTTGGCAAAAGATTTTACTGTAGATTTACCAATATCTTTGAAAGCCTCGAGAAAATTTTTATACTGAGGGCCTTTAGTTTTTGGTTTTGTGCTTGTGAATGGGTCCATTGAGCCGAATTATACTATAAGCCTAGAAGGTGGTCAATAGCTTGTCTTTTTCTTAAGACAGAAGCAATGTATGCTCTTTCTTGAGGGGTGTTTAGCTTGTCTTTTATAGTTTCATCTCCAGATTGTTCAATCATTTTGTCAATTTCTTTTTCTTCGACTTTGGTGTTTAAGTCATTAGCAATTGCTTGCATGATTAGTTCCATCTGTAATGTTTGCTCGGCTGATTTTTTGTATTCCTCTTTAATCTGATCGACAGTTTTACCACTTGAGGTAGCGTATTGATCGATAGTGATACCAAGTTTTTGGACTTCACCTAGGAGTCTTGAAAGTAAACGATCTTTTTCTGTTTCGATGAGTAAGTCTGGGAGTTCAACTTTAATTTCTTCAATTAATGCTTTGACTACTAAGTTAAATTTTTGGGTCTCGGTTGGTTCTGGTTGAGTTTGATCGGGTTTACCCTTTTCAGGGGTCCAGATTTTTGATTTCGCTAGAGCTCCTTTGGCAATTTTCTTGTAGTCGCCTAGTTTAACTTCTGGAAGTTCACAGGAAGTAGCTTTGAATTGCCAGGATTGATTTTCTTCTGCTTTAATTATTTGAACTTTTGGAGAGACAGCTGGTCTAAGGTTGTGATCCTGAATTGCTTTTGAGTAAGAGATGGGAAGTAGTTGATTAATCACTTCTCCATATAGTTTTGTTTTATCAATAGATTTTTCTACTAAGTCTTTTGGAGCTTTTCCTTGCCTGAAACCAGTGAGTTTAGCATTTTTGGTAATGTTATCTATGGCTTTAGTAGTGGCTTTTTGAACTTCTGACCAAGGAATGGAGAACTCGAGTGAAAAGGTTTTTTTTGGTAACCAAGTTAGTTTTGAGTCTAACTTCTTGGTTTTTTGACTAGTGGTTTTTTTTGGTTTAGTTGTTTTTGTTTTTGTCATGTTGATGATTATATCATACTCAAGTGATGGGGAAAAATAGCCACTGCTTGACTATGGAGTCGAAGGTTGATAGCTGATAGAAAATGATTGAGAAAAGGAAAAGAATAACTCCAAAGGCAATGTGAATGAAGCGAGTGGTTTGGGCTGGTTTGACCAGGAGAGAAAATCCATAGATTGAGTCAATGAGTAGGCTAGTTGAAATGATAATACCTTTTTTGAACAGTTCGATGTAAAGATCGTTTGGGTTTTGAACCAGAATAAGCTTGGGGTAGATAAAGAGAATATCTGTAAGTGATAGATAGGTTCGAATAGTTGAGGAGATGATTAAACTTAGAGCTACTAGCTTTTTTACATGATATCTAGCAATAAAGTTATTCATATCTAATTGCCTCCAGTGGGGTGAGTTTTGAGGCTCTTCTGGCTGGGAAAACTCCAAAAAATACTCCAATAAGAGTTGAAACTCCTACAGCAAGAGCAACAGATAAAAAATTTATGGCGGCTGGAAAGACTGAGCGAATTCCTAGAACTATTAAACCTGAAACACTTAAACCAATAAAGCCTCCGAATATAGATAAGATGACTGATTCTGATAGAAATTGAAAGAGAATATCATTTTGAGTGGCTCCAATGGCTCTTCTAATACCGATTTCTTT
>CAXBYZ010000040.1:0-2882 GCA_963980215.1 uncultured bacterium
TTGGCGAGGGAGTCCATTTTGCCCAAGCACTTCTTTTGGAATTCGGCGTCGCCGACGGCGAGGACTTCGTCAACCAAAAGAATTTCTGACTCTAGGTGAGCGGCGACGGCAAAGGCAAGCCTGACATACATGCCGGAAGAGTAGTGTTTGACTGGAGTATCTAAAAATTTCTCTACACCGGAAAATTCTACTATTTCGTCAAACTTTTTTTTGATCTCTTTTTTGGTCATACCCAGAATAGAGCCATTAAGATAGATGTTTTCCCTACCGGTTAATTCTTGGTTAAAACCGGTGCCGACTTCTAAAAGTGAAGCTACTCGACCTTTGAGGGTGATTTGGCCACTGGTAGGCTCGACTATTCTTGATAGTATTTTAAGCAAAGTGGACTTGCCAGCTCCGTTTCTACCTATCACCCCTAAAACCTCTCCCCTTTTGACTTCGAAGCTAACATTTTTTAAGGCCCAGAATTCTTTTTTGGTTTCTTTTTTAAATATTTTTTTGGGAAGTTCAACTAATTTATCCCTTAGAGTGAGATAACTATCTTTCTTGCCAATTGTGTATTTTTTGCTTAAATTTTCGACTTTGATGACGACGTCTTTATTCATATTAGATTATATCTGCAAAGTATTTTTCGACTGATTTAAAGTAAAAGGCGCCGGAGACAAAAATAATGGCGGTTAAAAATATAGAGACCATGATGGAAGTGTAGTTAATGGGAAGATTTAGGATCATGGCTCGGTGAGCTTCGATAAGACCGGTCATGGGGTTTAACATCATTAAGTTTTTAAACCTAGGGGCGACTGAAGTGGGGTAGATTACCGGAGTGATAAAAAGAAGGAGTTGGATAAAGAAAGGGACGGCGAAACGAACGTCTCGGTACTTGACGTTGACGGCCGAGAGCCAAAAACCAATCCCTGAAGCTAGAAACCAAGTAATAATGGTTATTAAGGGAACAAAGATAATGGCTGAGGTGGGAGTAATTTTAAAATATATTAAGAGTACGGAAACGAGAAGGGCGGCGATGGTGTAGTCTACCAACCCCAAGAGAGTGGTAGATAGAGGGATAATAAGTCTTGGAAAGTAGACTTTGGTAAGTAGGTTGCTTGAAGCAATAAGGCTGTTGCTGGCGGCGGTAACGGCCCCGGTGAAGTAGGTCCAGAGAATCAGACCGGAATATGAAAAAATGGGATAAGGAACACCGTTTGAAGATATTTTTAAGATGGTGCCAAAAAAGAAAGAAAAGACGATCATGGTGAGGAATGGTTGTAAGATAGCCCAGAGGCCACCGATGATGGTTTGTTTGTACCGAACTTTTACATCTCTAACTACAAAAGTCCAGAATAACTCTCTGAATTCCCAGATTTCTTTAAGATCAATAAATTGAAATTTGCCTTTTGGTTTGATAATAGTGATTTTTTCTTGATTGGTTTTCATCATTACTTTTTTCGATACATGGTAGCGGAACCAAGACCGAGCCTTTCGATCATTTTTAAGCTGATGAGCTTATTGGTAATTTGATTAATAGTGGGTCGTGGAATCTTGGTGTCTTTGGCAATTTGACCGGGAGAGACGGCATCGGCATTACTAATATAGTCCCAAACTTTTTGTTGAGATGGAGATAAAATTGATTCAACTTGTTCTTGAGAGAGTAGTTTGTTGGCTTGCTCTGCTTGGGTCAATAGCGTATCTAGAAAAAAATTCAACCAAGGGTTTAGATTCTGGTTTGAGCTAGAAAAAGACTTTTGAGTTTGTCTTAAGGCTAAATAATATTCTGGTTTATTATCCTCAACTATTTTTTCGTGAGATATATATGGCATGTATAAAAAGCCTTGCTTTAGTAAGAGAAAGTTGGTGAGAATTCTAGACAATCTACCGTTGCCATCGGTAAATGGGTGAATCTTTAAAAACTCTACAATAAAATTTGAGATTACTAATACAGGATGATACTGTTGAGACTTTAGGGAGGCAATGGTCCATTCGACGAGTTCCGTCATCTCTTTGGGAGTAAGATAGGCTTTGGTGGTAGCAAACAAAGTTCCCAGTACATTGCCTTCTTTGTCTACCATTTGAACGGTATTTTCTTTCTTTTTATAATCCCCGCGATGTTCTACGTCTTTGTCTACGTATTTTAAAAGTTCTTTGTGAAAATGTTTGATCAAACCCTCTGAAAGCTTTAATGTTTCCCACGAGGAAAAGGTGTTGTTTAGAAGTTCGTAATAGCCCCTAACTTCCTGTTTATCTCTGGTGGTAAATTTTTCTATAGCTAAGCCTTTGATCATTTTTTCAATCTCTTTATCAGATAGTTTTGATCCTTCGATTCTAGTGGAAGAACCGGTAGAAGTGATCAAAACTGATTTCTTGAGTCGATTGAGAATGTGGTGATGTAATTTTGTGCTTCCATCCCATCTACCACGAAGAGATTCTAGTTTGGTAATTTTAAGCCAAACTTCTTGTGAAATATTATTAAGTCTTTTTGTGAACTTATGATTCATATATATAAGATTATATAAGATTATATAAGATTACTCAAGGGATGAAAGATACCACTGAATGGTTTGTTTGAGTCCTTGATCAAAATTGGTGTTGGCGGTGAAGCCAAATTCTTGTCTTGCTTTGGTAGTATCTAGCTTTCTTCTGGGTTGGCCATCTGGTTTGGATTTGTCCCAAACTAACTGGCCCTTAAAACCTACTAGTTGGCTGATTTTTTTGGCTAAATCTTTGATAGAGATTTCGTGGTTTGAGCCAAGATTGACCGGCTCTGATTGATTATATTTTTCGGTGGCAAGCAAGATAGCTTGGGCGCAGTCTTTGACATAAAGAAATTCTCTAGTGGCTTTACCTGTACCCCATATAGTTACTGTATCTTGGTTGGAGTTCTTGGC
>CAXBYZ010000041.1:0-2236 GCA_963980215.1 uncultured bacterium
AGCCGTCTTGCCTCTAGCCAGCCAACTTGACCTCTTGCTAATTAATATCTAGAATGGGAGAAATTATGCAAATCGACACTTCAATCTTTAAGGCTTACGACATTAGAGGAATTTACCCAACCCAACTAAACGAAGAAACAGCCTACAGAATTGGTAAAGCTTATGCTACTCTGATCCAAACCGAAAATCCTGGAAAAACTCTAAACATTGTTGTTGGTAATGACATGAGATTATCCAGCCCACAACTGAAATCAAGGTTATTGGACGGTCTTACCGAGATGGGAGTTAATGTTATAGACATTGGCTTAGCCAGTACTCCAACTTTCTACTTTGCAGTTGCTTTTTATGGATACGAAGGTGGTGTTCAAGTTTCAGCTTCTCACAACCCAAAAGACTACAACGGCATGAAGTTAGTTAGAGCTGGAGCCGTTCCTGTTAGCGGTGAAACCGGCATGAAGACCTTAGCTGAGTTATCAGACAAGAATCAGTTTACTCCAAGCAAAACCAAAGGTACTATTACAAAAAAGACTGGAATTCTAGAAGACTTGGTTAAAGATCAAACCAAAACTATTGATCTAAAATCCATCAAACCTCTAAAGATTGCTGTCGACGCCGCCAACGCCATGGGTTCTTTAGATATAGAAGCTATGTTTAAAGGTTTGCCCTGCAAACTTGTTAAGGTAAATTTTAAACTAGACGGCACTTTTCCTTCCCACGAAGCCGATCCTTTTAAAGATGAAAACCTAAAAGCAGTCCAAGATGCTGTCGAAGAACATTGTTGTGACTTAGGTATCTCCATAGATGGAGATGGTGATCGTTACTTTTTTGTCGATGAAAATGGTGAGTTGATCAGGCAAGAGATCTTAAGAGGCATCATGGCTCAACTAGCTCTAAAAGATAATCCAGGTGCTACAGTTTGTTACGACATTAGGCCAGGCAGAATTACCCGTGACATGATCGACTCTGTTGGTGGTAAGTCTTCCATTACGAGGGTTGGTCACTCATTAATCAAAGAGCAAATGATAAAAGAAAACGCTGTTTTTGGCGGCGAATCTTCTGGTCACTTTTTCTATCAGTTTGATTATGGCTCTTTTGAGTCACCAATCATGTATGTTCTAGGTTTACTCGAGTTTATCTCAGAGAAAAACCAACCAGTTTCTAAGATTATGGATCCATATAGGGTTTACTTCCACTCAGGGGAAATAAACTCAGTGGTAGAAGATCCAGATGGCAAAATGAAAGAGTTGGGAGAAAAATACGCCGATGCAGAGATATCACACCTAGATGGTGTTACTATTACTTATCCCAACTTTTGGTTCAATGTTAGAAAATCCAACACCGAACCAAAACTAAGATTAAACTTAGAAGCCAAAACCAAAGAAACCATGGAACAAAAACGAGACGAAGTTCTAGCGGTAATCAAATCTTAAAATGCTAGATCTTAAAAAAGCTCTAGACTTAATTCACGGCACAACCTTGGGAGTGGGTGGTTATCTTCATAATTATCAGCAGGATGTTCTAATAGAAAAACACAAAATTGGACCCGACGTTCAAACTAATGCTGATTTAGAAGCCGAAAAAATATTTTTCAAATCCATCGAAGAACAATACCCAGACCACAATATTTTCTCTGAAGAGTTTGGCTATAAAGACAAAAACTCAGAGTACACTTGGTACATCGACCCTTTGGATGGCACTATAGAATACTCTCGCTTATCTCCACTCTACCTCACTACAGCCGCCCTTCAAACAAATTCAGAGGTATTGGTTGGCTCAGTTTACATGCCAGCTGTTGATCAAATTTATCTTGCTTCAAAAAAAACCAAATCAACATTAAACAACAAAAATATTTCTGTATCAAAAAACAAAGATCTGGGTCAATCTATTATCCAGTTTAAAAATGGCAACAAGAAACAAAGCCCTGAACAGCAACATCAAACTTTCTCCATCTTAGAAAAAATTGCCCTAAATACTTATAGAACTCATGGCTTTCAAAACATCGCCTGGAACTTATGCATGGTTGCTCAGGGTGTTGTTGACGGTTTCGCTCTCCTTGTTGATATTGGTGAAAAATGGCAAGATGTAGCTGCTGGTCTACTAATAGCTAAGCAAGCCGGTGCTAAAATTACCAATCGTTATGGCAAGTCAATCAAACTAAAAAACTTTAAAGACGGAATTATCGTCACCAACGGCTTAATCCACGATCAACTATTAGATATAATAAACTCATGACCAT
>CAXBYZ010000042.1:0-2219 GCA_963980215.1 uncultured bacterium
CTCTCTTCTGGCCAAAAAACCAACTTATTACATCAAGAAAAATTAGTTATTGGAGATGTCACTAATCCAGATGATTTAAAAGCCGTCTTTGATAATTATTCTATCGATTTAGTCATTCACTGTGCCGCCTTGGTCAACGCTGCCGAGTCAGTCACCAACCCCCAGCTATATAAAAAAGTTAATGATGAGGGTTCAAGCAGTCTATGGCAAATAGCCACCAAAGCCGGGGTTAAGCACTTTATCTACGCCAGTTCAGCTGCAGTTTATGGAATTCCTCAAACTACCAATCGTATCCAAGAAACTGCTCAGTTAAAACCAACCAATCCCTACGGAGAAACTAAACTAGCCGGAGAAAGATCGTTAATCAAACTTTCTAGTCAGACCAACTCCAACTACGCCATTTTGCGTTTTTTTAATGTTGGTGGGGCCGAACCCTTGGGTAGAATTGGCCAGAGTCTAGATAGCCTGGCTGTCACTCAAGTATTGTTCTCGGTAGCTGCCGGCAAAAAAACATCTATCACCATCAATGGTCATGATTTTGATACTCCTGACGGAACTGTTATCAGAGACTTTGTCCACGTCACAGATATATCGAAGGCTATTGTTAAAGCTGTTAAATATCTCAAGGCCAACCAATCCTCATTTACTGCTAACCTTGGCTCAGGTCAACCATCTTCTCTAAACCAATTAATAGATACTGTAAGACAGGTAACCGGAAAAGATATCTTAGTTAAGTATGGCCCAAGAAAACAAGGAGATATTAGCTACTCGTTGGCCAGCATCACCAAGGTAAAAAAAGTTCTTGACTGGCAGCCCCAACTAACTCTTTTGGATATAATTCAAGATGCCTGGAATTACTATGACAAAAATTAAGTTAATCTTAAGCCTAGTTGGTATTGTTGCTCTTTGGGGACTAATTACTCCCTTGTTTGAGTTTCCCGACGAACAAGCCCACTTTGGAACCACTACTTTTTTAAACTCACAAAAGAGGTTGCCAACCTATCATGAAGCTGACATGAACAAAGAGATGCATGAGACTCAACAACTTCTTGGAGTCTTGCGGGATGACAAGGGCAACAATAGCTATACTTATCACCCTGAACATAATCTAGAATATACTAACGATTTTGTTGGTAAATATGAGCTTGATATTAAAAAATTAAATACGCCAGCTAATCGCTCTACTTACATCAAAGAAGAGGCCGCCCGCTACCCCAAACTTTATTACCTATTTAGTGGTTTATTTTTAAAAATAGTCAACTCAAAAGACTTAATTACTCGAGTTTTTACCGTTCGCCTTAGTTCTTTATTTATCACTGCCGCTATGGCTCTAACTTTGTACCAATCCGGCCTTCTCATCTTTAAAAACAAATTATCCGCCTTTACTTTAGCCAGCATTACCATGCTTCAACCTATGTTTACTTTTACGACTGCCGGGATTAACTCAGACAATCTCTACAACTTACTATTTATGGTTATTTTATATTTTTGTTTAAAAATTATTAAAAACGGTATTAACCCAAAAAACATTCTACTTTTAACTCTAACCATTGCCGCCAGCATCTACACTAAACCTCAAGGTTTTATTGCTCTACCCATCGTCTTTACCGCCCTTGGTCTATATATTCTAAAAGAACGCCGTTTTAAGTTAATTGGTTGGGTTTTGGCTATTTTGGTATTAGTTATATCTATAAGTTGGCCTCAACTTCAGAAATACCAAGCTTTTTTTACTGTCCAAAACTTACACCAAGCAGTCTTAATTGATTACTTAAAATTTAGCCTGAATAAACTCCTTACCCAAAACGTCGTTTGGTATTGGGGTGTCTTTAAGTGGCTTGGGGTGGTCTTACACCCAATTTATTGGCGGGTGGCTAACCGAGTTATTCTTCTATCCGCTTTTGGCTTGCTTATTTATTTCTATAAAGCTATCAAAAAAAGATCAATTATTGCCAACCCCTTAATGATTATTTTTCTAATTTTATCTACTCTGATTTACGCCGGAGTCATCTTTTGGTTTGATTGGCAGTATGTTAAAGGCTGGGGTTTCTCTTTAGGCATCCAAGCTCGATATTTCTTTCCCACCATTCTTGCTCATATGGCTTTAATCCAAACTGGCTTGCTCTCATTTGGCCGGAACAAACGAACAAAAACTTGGATCAATCGGGGACTGGTATTGTTATTTATCTGGCTTCAACTAGGCGGTCTCTGGACGGTAATAA
>CAXBYZ010000043.1:0-2105 GCA_963980215.1 uncultured bacterium
GCCTTCCGTCATCGTTTTGAAGCTTTTGCCGAAGGGGTAGTCCAAATGCAAGAAGATTTGGAGTCCGAAAAAAGATCTATGGAAAGAGTTTGGAAAAAAAGAGAAACTCAAATCAAAAAATCACTTATCAACGTCTCTAGAATGTATGGAGAGCTACAAGGAACCATGGGAGACGCTTTACCAGACATCAAAACACTATCTTTACCAGAAGAAATAAAAGATTGAGCCGAAGTCCGGGATCGAACCGGAGACCTGTTGTTTACGATACAACCGCTCTACCAACTGAGCTACTTCGGCATTTGCTAATATTTTACCATTATATATACTTATCTTAGTATGCCTGCCCGCAACCATCACTCAATAGAAGAACTAAACGACTTAGCCAATCAAATCCGCGAAGATATTATCAAGATGTTACTCAAAGCCAAATCAGGCCACGCCGCTGGAGCTCTAGGTATGGCCGATGTCTTTACTGCTCTATACTTTGCTATCTTAAAACACAATCCTAAAAACCCTAGTTGGCCGGAAAGAGATCGTTTGGTATTATCCAACGGTCACATCTGTCCGGTTCTTTACGCCACTCTAGCCCACGCCGGCTACTTTGATATACAAGAACTACTAACTTTAAGAGAGTCTGGTTCTAAGCTTCAAGGTCACCCCAGTAGCCTTGATTTGCCGGGAATAGAAGCTTCTTCTGGTCCTCTTGGTCAAGGATTATCTCAAGCTATTGGAATGGCTTTGGCTCTAAAGATGGATAAACTAAAATCGGAAGTTTACTGCTTAATGAGTGACGGTGAGTTAAATGAAGGCCAATCTTGGGAAGCTTTTATGTTTGCCGGCAAACATAAACTTCACAACCTAACCGCCATTATCGATAGAAACAACATTCAAATCGATGGCTACACCGAAGATGTTATGCCTCTAGAGCCACTAGCAGATAAGCTTAAAAGCTTTAATTGGCATGTTATTCAAGTCGACGGTCACAACATTGAAGAAATTATCGATGCTTGTCACAAATCAAAAGCCATTTTCGAGAAACCCGTAGTTATCATTGCCCACACCATTCCTGGCAAAGGGGTTGAGTTTATGGAAGATAATCCTGAATGGCATGGTAAGGCTCCCGACCAAGATCAAGCCAGGCAAGCTCTTAAAGACATTAGAACCTTAAAAGGCCAAATTAATTATGACTAAGTTAAAATCAACTAGAGATGGCTTTGGAGAAGGCTTGCTAGAATCAGCTAGAGATAATGAAAGTATTGTAGTTTTGTCTGCAGACTTAACTGAATCAACCAGATGTCTCTCTTTTAAGCAAGCTTTTCCAGAAAGATTTTTCGAAGTTGGCGTGGCCGAGCAAAACATGATCGGTTTAGCTGCCGGCCTAGCTTTATCTGGTAAAACTCCAGTGGTTTCAAGCTATGCTGTTTTCTCTCCAGGGTTAAGCTGGAGTCAGATTCGAACTAGTATTTGTTATCAAAACTTAAATGTTAAAATCATTGGTCACCATTCTGGTGTTTCCATTGGCCCAGACGGAGCCACTCACCAAGGCTTAGAAGACATTGCTCTAACCAGGTGTATCCCAAATCTAGTAGTTTTAGCTCCCAGCGATGAGTCAGAAGCCAAAAAAGCCACCATCAAAGCCCTAAATCACAAAGGGCCGGTTTACATTAGACTAACCAAACTTGTTACAGAAATCATCTCTCCAAATGACAGTCAATTTAAGATCGGCAAAGCTCAAGTATTAAGAGTAGGGGAAGATCTCACTTTAGTTGGTTGTGGCTCTGTTCTTTCAGAGGCTTTTAAAGCCGCCAATAAACTAGCCAAAGAAAAAATAAACATCGAAGTTATAAACTGCCACACCATCAAACCCATAGACCAAAAAACTATTCTAAAATCCCTCAAAAAAACTAAGTGTTTAGTTACTCTAGAAGATCACCAGATTATGGGTGGGTTGGGGAGTGCTGTTTTAGAATCTATAGCCAAAGACTTCCCTGTGCCCACTTACCAAATGGGCATCAAAGATAAATTTGGCCAGTCAGGTAAACCGGAAGAACTTTGGGATCACTACCAACTAACAGCCCCCCACATAGTAAAAACCGTCAAAAAAG
>CAXBYZ010000044.1:0-2008 GCA_963980215.1 uncultured bacterium
CAGCATACATCCCCTGTATGCCTCTCACCTGCCCCTCAATCCGCTTTAATGATTTTTGTAATTTATCCATACTACCCCCCAGTATACTCTTCACTCACCTTTTGTCAACCACAATCTAGCCTTTTTTTATTGATTTACTCTTCACTACCTGAACTCGCTCTTCCATCCCTGGCAAATCTGCCGCATCAACCTCACTCCATTTTTTACTTCCAATTCCTCGCCACAATTTTACCTTGGCTTTTTTCTCCACGGCTCCCTTCTCTCCCTCCTCAACAACTACTCTTTCACCAAATCTTCTCCTTATTTCTAGCCGACCGGCCGCATCAATTCTTCCCCAATCTTTATCACTATTTTCACTCATATCACTAATATTAACCTACTTCACACACACACACACAACATCTGATTCTCCTCCTCAAACTCATTTTAAACCCACGTCAACAATCCTCGTTCCCAAATCATAGTAAGGGATAAACTCAACCAAAGTTTCACCAATTTCTTCTTCCATCAATCCCCCCAAATGAACCACATACGCCTTCTTTGGTTTATATCTATCCAAAAACGACCTCAACGAACGAGTTACCTTTGGGCTTTCCAACCAAGACAACTTCACCTCCACCGGAATTATCACCTCTCCCTGATCAATCACAAAATCAACTTCCGCTTTATCTTGAGTTCTCCAATAATGAACACTTGATTGCTCTCCTTTTAAGTTCATAAGCTGTAAATAAACATAGTTTTCAAACAAATGACCATCAACTAAATTCACATCCACTTTACCAAACTTCCTCATAGCATAGTTTCTCATTCCCAAATCACAAAAATAATAAATTGGTGTTTTAGTAATCTCTTTCCGTAAATTACGAAAAAACGGCGTTACTTTCTTAACAATGAAAGTTTTTTCCAAATACCAAAGATAGTTATTAACTGTGTCCATTGCCAATCCCAAGGTAGAGGACAACTCAGACACATTTACCATTCCACCCGCTTGAGCAGCCAACATCCTCACCAAAGCCGTCAAACTTTCCATTTTTTTTATCTTTAACAGGTAGGAAATATCTTTGACCAAGTAACTCTCATAAATCTCAGCCATTACCTGTTGTTTCTCCGATTCAGTCTCCGCTAAAACAACTTTTGGATAGCCTCCAAAGCTTAAGTATTCATTTAAGTAGTTAAAAGCTATACCGGAATCTATCTTAAAAAAATCATTGATCTTTTTTTCATAACTATAATTTGTTCTAAAATCCACTAACTCAAAAAATTCTACCGTTCCCATCTCAAACACTCTTTTTCTACCCGCCAACGACTCATGAATTTTTTCCTTCAACTCCAAGCTACCAGACCCGGATACTATCAACTTATACCCTAGTCCTCTATCATATATGCCCTTAAGAAATAATCCGGCATTCTCCTTCCGCTGTATTTCATCAATAAATACATACACTTTTTCTCCTCCCACTTCTAACTTAATCTTGTCAAGTAAAGATTTTTGAGATTCAAAATACGGTCTATCTCCGTCATTGTCCAAACTAAAAAACAATGTTTTCATCCCCTTTTTAGACAATTCATCTTGTAATAGTCGCATTAAAGTCGTCTTTCCACACTGTCTTGGACCCACAATCAAAGATATCTCAGGTTTACTCAAGTGCTCTCGTACCCTGGAAACAATCCTTCTCACAATCATATTTTGATTATAACACGATAATTTTAATAGTCAAATACTAAAATTATCGTTCTTATCTCACCAACTCCACTTTTCCATCCCAACTCTTTTAATCTCTCCTCCCACCCATCATCTCCGCCACATTAAGCCTACACCCCAAAGCTTTAATCAAAAACCGCTTCATCCAGTTATTTTAGCACTAATAAACTAACTCTTTTTCTCACCGTCTAACTGTTTGTTGAAAAATAAGTCTAGCATATCAACCGTTTTCTCTAATAAATATATAGTATGGGTCTAGACCAGATTAGCGGTGTATAATCACCAAAATGGCCTTTAATATCAACA
>CAXBYZ010000045.1:0-1698 GCA_963980215.1 uncultured bacterium
TGGCCTTAGTCTCGTAGGTAGCTACAAAGGCTTCGACGTCATCTCCGAAATCTAACTGACAAGGCCGGACCCTGTCACTTTACCAGCACCGCTTTCCCTCGGTTATTTAACACCTTAAACTTATTTGCTTGCCTCCACATATACTCAAAAATTTGCCTTTGCATATCAGACAATTCTTGATTGTAAATCTCCACACAAAATATCTCCCCATCCGTGTATCGGTACATCACATAAGCATCGTTATAAATCAGTACCTCAAATTTTATTCTTAACTGACTTTCAGGAATCTGTCTAATCTCCCAATACTTCTCCACCATTTCCGTCGCCTTTTGAGTCCAAGCGTCAATCTTAGTTGCATTAGTTAAAGTTCGAATCTTAATCTTATTCTCCACAAACTTCAACCTCATCTCCTCAGCCTGTTCGTGCTTAAAAAAAGCGTTCATATCTTGTATCTCCATGGTTAACAACTCTCCATCGGCTTTGGTCGAATTATAAGTTACCTGCTTTAAACCCTCCAAACCTTTGTAATAAAGCACTTTGGATTTTTGTCTATCTTTACCCCCCACTTTCAATAACTGCTCCTCTAGTATCGGTAAATTTTGTTTTAATTTTTCGGCTTCAATTTCCTTTTGACTCACCAACATTGATATTTTTTTGGGATTACTGGCCTCAAACCTACTCCCCCTTTCGTGCAACCTCATCACCACTAAACCCAACCTCTCAAGTTTGTCCAATATTCGATACACCCTAGTTCTAGCTATCTTTAAATTTCTACTCAAAACCAAGGCCGAAGCTACTCCATTCTCTAATAACTCTAGATACACTCGACCTTCATCGGTCTCCAAGCCATATGGTTTCAACAAAGATAGTAAACTGTCTGTTTGTTCGGACATCACATTGATTATATTCCAAATTAGCTTACAATGTCAAGCATATAAAAAACCAAACTAAAGGCGTCATCTTTATACTTATTTCAGCTATCTTCTATGCCAGTTATGGCATCTGGTCTCGTTTAATGGGTCACGACTTTGGTGAATTTACCCAAGCCTGGACCAGAGGCCTCTTTCTCCTAATTGCCATTGTTTTTTTAAACTTCAAATTCAAAATATACAAACCTTTCAAAAAATCAGACTGGCCTTGGTTTATTATGATCGCTTTAGCTGGTGGCCTCAACCAAGCTCCTTACTACTACGGCTTTCAACATCTAAACATCGGTACCGCTACTCTATTGTTTTACGCTTCCCTAGTTATTGGCGGTTATCTTCAAAGCAAGCTAGCCCTCAAAGAAAAATTCACAACCACCAAAATTATTTCATTAATTATTGCCATCTCCGGCATTAGCCTTATCTACCGTTTTTCCCTTACTCCATCTCAAATCATCCCTGCTTTACTCACTTGTCTTGCCGGTTTCTTGGGAGCTTCCACAGTCGTTTTAACCAAAAAACTTAGTGGCAACTTTCACGAACTCCAAATCATGATCGGTTATTTTATTATGCAAGTTATCTTTAATCTACCTCTTGCAATAATTCTCAACGAAACCTTACCCGATTTAACTCACTCAACTGCTTGGCTCGCCCAACTAGCCTATGCTGTTAGCTTATTTTTAGCCAACTTCTCAGCCATCGAAGGTTTCAAGTATCTTGAAGGTAGCATTGGTAGTTTAATTGGCATGGCCGAAATCCTCTTCGGCGTCCTTTT